>JAEWSV010000509.1 GCA_023398155.1 Spirochaetota bacterium | reverse complement strand
GACCTGGTCCGCGGGCCTCCGCGTCGGCCGCCTCTTCGACTAGCCGGGAGGGCGGCGTTACTTGGAAAGGGCCGCCACGGCGGCGCCGAAGAGGGACGCCTGCTCCACCGGGGAGATGACGAAGTTCCGCGGAGCCTTGGCCGAAAGCATGGCGTGGAGATAGGACTCCAGCGCGGTCCGCATCCCCTTGTAGACCACGTAGGTGGTGCCCTCCACGGCCACGCGGACCGGAACGAAGGGGTCGTAGCCCGCGCCCGTACGCTCCACGGCCGCGGCCACCGAGGCGGCCGCGAAGAGGGCCGCGCGCTCGGTCACGATGGACACGAGGTAGGCGAGGCTCGCGAGGGCGTCGCGCTCGTCCTTTTGGAAGAGCGATCCGATGGGACCCTCCATCGCGAGGGGCGCGTGCATGAAGGCGTTGAGGTCTTTCGTCTGGAGCGTCGGCCACTGCATGAGCTCGTCGCTCCTCCTGAAGGCCAGGACGCCGTCGGAGACGGCGCGCTTGAGGACGAACAGGGAGAGGGGCCCGAGGTACGCGCCCGCCATCGTCTTCTCGAAAGTATATTTGCCGGGATTCTTCAGCGTCGCGTCGAATTCTTCGTCCAAGCGACCGCGATAGCGGGTATGGAAGCTGCCGGTCTCGCAGACGACGATCTGCGGGGAATCCGGGCTATCGAAGCCAATCTTCGGGATGCGGGATTCGGGATAGGCGACGTTCATGCCGGTGCCGAGGATGAAACCGATCGCGCTTCCGCCCTCGACTCCGAACTTGTCCTCGCCCTTCCGCTTACCGCCGTCAGCGGGTATCTCGGAAAGTCCCGAGAGGAGGGTGGCGACGGTGTCGTTGAGCAGGACGATGCGGTCGGGTACCTTCGCGCCGCGGCGGGAGAGGGCCTCGCGGAGTCCCGCACCGATAGCCTTGCCGATCACCTCGGGCGCGTCCACTTCCTTGCTGAAACCGAGGAGTATGCCGTCCGCGTCCTTCGTGGTCTCCATGGGATAGGAGAAACAGAAGCCGATGCCCTCCACGGGCCCTTCGGCCAGGAGGGGAGCGGCGACGGCCGCGAGCTCGTCGAAGAACTGGACGGCGGTGAGCTTACCCTTGGTTCCCGGCATATGGGCCTTGAGCGAATTCTCCGTGATCGCCTTTCCTGCCTCGTCAAAGCGCACGCGGGCCGCGCGGAGGTTGGTTCCGCCCGCGTCCAAGGCGAGCACCGTTTTCCCCGAAGGTACGGAGGCGGCGGGAGAAAGGTAGGTCGGCAACATCGGCAAGGTGGACGCGTCGCCCCGGAGGCCCCGCTCCATCTCGATGACGAGGTCCTTCACGAGGGCGGCCGGATCGCACACGCCGTAATGGAAGCCGTGGTAACGGGCGAAATCGGCGAGGAAACGGGGATCGAACGACGAGCGCATTGCGGGAACCTCCGGGAAACGTTTAGCCTATTGTTAGAAGAAAAGGGGGGGCGAGGCAAGGCCCCACCCCCCGGTAATACGATGAGGGCGGTTTACAGCCGTTCAAGGACGAGGATGCCGAGATCGTCCATGGATCGGGCCTGGGAATCGCCCAGGCACCGGCTGCGGACCTCTTCCACGAAGTCTTCGGCGTTCCGCTTCTGCGAGGCCACGGCCAAGGAGGTAAGGAGGGCCGTACCGCTCGCCATGTCGCCGCCGAGGGCTTCCGCGAGTCCGTCCGCGCTCAGGATGAGCCGGTCCCCCGCCGCGAGCGTTCCTTCCGCCTCCTCGAAACTCACGTCGCTGAAGGCCCCGAGCGCGACCCCCGCGGGTTTCACCGATTGGTGGGTTCCGTCCGCGTGGACGTGCAAGAGGGCCGGATGTCCCGCGCTCACCGCATGGTACCGGCCGGTCGCCCGCTCCAGGAGCACGAGGGCGGCGCTCGCGAATGAAGGGCCCATGAAGCCGAGGGTCGTACGATCGTTGAGGGCGCGCGCCAAGACCGAGAGGTCCAGCGGCGTGCGGCCGCTCAGGACGGCCTCGCGGATCCCCGAATCGAGGGCGAAGGCGTACATCGCCGAAAGGGCTCCGTGGCCCATGATATCGATGGAGACGAACAGTATGGACTTGCCGTCCTCCACGGGGAAGGCGTCGTAGAGATCGCCGCATCCGGCCGCGCTCGGCGCGAGGAAACCCGTGATCTTATAGCCCGCCCCCGCGGCGTTGGGCGTCGGGAAACGGGAGACGATGACCGAATTGATCGAAGCCACCGAATCCTCCAAGAGGCGTCGTTCCGCGCGGCCGATCACGTCGATGAGCACGAGGAAACCGATGGTCCTGCCGTCGGGGAGCCGCAGCGGCTCCACGCTCGCCTCGGCCTCGGCCCCGGTTTCGGCGCCGATATCGACGCGGACGCGCCCCGGAGCGGGGGGCATGGAGGTGCCGAGCGCGAGCTCGGTGATGTTGCGGCCGATGAGGTACGAGGTATCGTGAACGCCGAAGAGGCGCGCGGCCCGATAATTCGCGTGGGCGACGGCACCGTCTCCGTCGACGAGGAGGGCGGGCGCCTCCAAGGCGTCCACGAGCGGAGCGTTGTTGAGCAGTTCTTCGCGGCCGGCCTTCCGCGCGCTCGCGCCGGCCAGCGCGAGGGCCACGTTCGCCGCGACTTCCCGTTCGTCGAAGGGCTTGAGCAGATAGGCCGCGGGCTTGGTGGCCGCGGCCCGAGTAACGGTCTCGGGGTCCGAATACGCGGTAAGGTAGATGACGGGAATATCGAACTCGGCCTTGGTCGTATACGCGGCCTCGATGCCGTCCATCGACCCCTCGATCCGGATATCCATGAGGATGAGATCGGGCTTCTTCGCGGCGACGGAAGCGACCGCGTCCTCTCCGGACGCCGCCACCCCTACGATCTCGTACCCCAGATCGACGAGCTGGTTACGCA
>JAEWSV010000484.1 GCA_023398155.1 Spirochaetota bacterium | reverse complement strand
GATCGAGAGGGTCTCAAAGGGAATGCTCGTGACCTCGGAGGTGGTCGGGTCGCGCCATGCGACGCAATCGAGCATGTACGACGTTCCTTTTAGCAGACCCGTGCAAACGCAGTTACCGGCACTGGCCTCGTGGTTCGCGGCGATTATGTCATCGGCGATCGAAACGTCATCAGTCGCGAGCCGCGCCAGGTAGTAGACGGTCGCGCTCGGGTCGGTCGACACCAACTTGATCGTGGCAGTCGTATAGCCGGGGCTCGTCACATCCGCGGTCCAGGCGGGAACTCCCAATACCGCTTCCTCGGTCGGGATCGAGATGGTCGTAGTCCCCGCGTCTCCGGTATTAGCTTCGGTCTCTCCTGAATAGAGCCAGGTGCCGCTTGAATACCCGGCGCCCGCGCCCGCCGCGGCGTAGAATACGGTGGGGCCCTCATATTCTTCGTCGATGGTAAGTGGACCATGCCACGTACCGTTACCCGGGTTCTTTTCCAATTGTGCGCTGGCGATGGTTACCCCATTTCTTTGGGCAATGATCTGGGCCCAGGTGACATCCCCATCATCGGTTAGCGCGCGGGATGCCTGGTTCTTGGTCGGACTTTCGGGCAGGTTCAACACGAGTTGAATCTCCTTGCCGGAAGAATCGCCCGGTTTCGGATCCGACAATCCGGCGGAACAACCCAGCATCGCGAGGGACCCGATGACGGCGAGCGCCGGTAGAAGCATCTTGTGTGTCATGGTTCCCGCCTCAGTCGCCGATCACCACGCTGCCGGTCCAGCGCGTCAGGTCTTCTACGCCCCCAGCTCACGAAGCTCGGGAGCCTCGTACTCGGGAACGCCCATCGCGAAAGTCGTTTCCTTACCATTGTTTTCAACTTCATTTGACTTTTTCATCTCGCTCTCCTCATCGGAAGCGCATATCGGTATCCGCGGCTACGCCGCGGCGGGAACCGGATTCATCGGCCGCGATCGAATCATCCTCGATCAGGCCCTTGGCCAGGAGAGCGGCGGCCAGCCCGTCGAGGTCGGCCTTCAGCCTATCCCGATCGACGCCCCACGCCTCGATGAGTTCGATAAACGCGCCATCCGCGCTTCCGCGGCGTTCGAGGGCCTCGAGCATCCGCGTGCCGCTCGCGTTCAGGCCGTAGTAGAGCCCCGTCTTCCCGTCGAGGAGGACCAGCTCCCCCTCCACCTTGGTCAGCGAGACGGATCCCGCGATGCGCAGCATAAGCCCTCCGTTTCGCGCTCGAGCGCGTAGTCTACCAATGCGTCCAAACTGTCCCGGCCCCGCGGCCGCTCGACCCTGATCACGTCAGTCCCTTCCAGCCACGCGCAGATCCGCCCCAGGAGGGCCTGGCCGTCCTCGAGACCGGGAAGGACCGACAAGGCTTTGGCGAGCGCGAACGCCTTGTCGGCGCCGCGGATCCGCGCGATCCTGAGCCCCGCATCGCCGCCCGCCGCATCGGGCCCCAGGCCCAAGATGAAGATCCGCGAGAGTTTCGCGCTCTCCATCCACGGCGAGAGCTCGGCGTGGTACTTGTCGACTCCGTCGAAGTGGGCACCGCGGGAGAGGGGATCTCCCACGAGGCGCCGGTAGGCGTCCGGCAGCAATTTGAGCTTGGCGACGCCGGGATGCACCAGGGGCCCCGGGCCCACGGGTACGAGGTCGTCGCAGAGTACGCGGGCGCCGCGGCGCGCGAGGGCCGCGGCGATCGTGGATTTGCCCGCTCCTCGCTCCCCCGCGAACACGAGGGCTTCGCCGCCGACCTCGACCGCGCTCCCGTGGAAAACGAGGAGCCCGCGGTCCCTAAGCACGAGGGGGAGCACGAGGCCGTAGACGTACGTGCCGAGGAAGGCGGGATCGACGCCGGGCAGCGGATCGACGATCAGCCGCTCTCCGTCCAGGAGGAACGCGCCGGCCAGCGGCGCGTCGAGCCGTACGCGCGAGCCCCTTCCCGCCTCGCCCGGGAGCTCGCCGTACCGTATCGCACCGAGCGATAGGCCGAGCTCGTCTCCGCGAGGCACCTCCCCTAGGCGGATCGAGAGGCGATACGGAAGCGAGGCGCCCGGGATCGGGGCGGGGAGCTGGAGTTCGATCTCCGAGCGAATCTCCGTGCCGAAGGCGGCGTAGGCGAATCCGGCGCTATCGCTCATCGTAGACTCCAAGATCGATCCTGCCGTTCGCGAATTCCGGAGCGGCGTCGAGGTAGAGGAAGTAGGTCGCCGCCTGTAGCGCATACCGTCGATACTCATCTATTGCGGCCATATCGAGCGCGGCCCGTCCTTCCCTATCGATGACCGGCGTGAACAGGTCCGACTCGAAGATGGAGAGCTTGACCTCCCCGGCGCCGGGCGCGGCTCCGAGGTCGCCGTCGGCAAAGCCGATCCTGAGCGCGGAGGGCCCGGAAAGGACGAGCTTGTACCAGCCGGGAGTAACTTTCATGGGCACCGCGCCCGCGGCCCGGATACTGATCGACGTGACATGCAGGAAGGATTCGCGGGAAGCGGCCCGATAGCTCCTTCCCGTCACCGGAGATGCGCCGCCCGACTCAGAGAAAGCCCTGAAGGCGTAGAAGCCGCTCGCTTTGATCGTCAGGTTCTCGGGCAACACTTTATCGGTCGACGTCACGGTCTCGGGCATGGCAGCCTGATTCAGTGCGTAGCGGATCACGGTGCCGGGCTCGGCCCGCGCCTTGACGGCGAAATTTTTGGGCACCGGCCCCGGCGAGGGTATTACTTCGGGAGGGGATGGCTCGACGCGGAGGCGATCCGTTTGGAAGAGCTCGGCGGCGCCGCCGTTCGCCTCGGACTTGGCGAAATAGTACAGTTTCCCGGCCGCTCGCGCGGATCCTTGCTCGGCGAGCGGCGGCATGCCCGCGAGATCCTCGCTCCAGGAAAAGCCTCTTCCGGCGAGGGAATACGCTCTCCCCCCGTCGCGGCTCGCCAGCACGGCGCAGAGACCCGATCCTCGCGCGAAAAGGATCGGGGGACCGGATACGGGTAGGGAAGCGAGCGGGAAACGCGGCCCGAGGTATCCCCAGTCCCCGACGTCGAAGGCTGAGACGTCCGCGAGCGGGCCTCCGCTGCCGAAGCCTCCCGCGACGACGAGGGTCGCCGGGCTGTCGGATAGGACCGCCGCCGAAGCTCCGTATATTCCCTCAGGCAGAGTCTCGGGGCTGGCATACCAGCATCCGACACGGCCGTCATGATAGAACCGAGCATGGATCAGGGTATCGAGGCTCTCGCCGTCGCCCCCGACGCCTCCCGCCAGGAATACTCGGCCGTCGGACAACGCGCATGCGGCCCGGGACCGCGGAGCGGGCAGCGGGGTCGGGTTGGTTTCCCATCTTCCCGAGCCGTAACCGAGGCGGCCGTTTTTGTCGGGATCGGCGTAAGCCCAGAAAACCGAGTCCGAGGCTCCTCGAGGACCTTCGCCGCCGATTACGTAGACGAAGGC
>JAEWSV010000448.1 GCA_023398155.1 Spirochaetota bacterium | reverse complement strand
TACTTCAACCTTAAGGGAGAAGGCCGCGGCGACGTGTTGGCCCACGAGCTTCAGCTCCACTGTTCCTCTTTCGTACCCGTCGGGGCTGGCCTCATCCCGACCGGTAAGATCGATCCGGTCGCCGGCGGTCCCTTCGATTTCCGTTCCCGGAAGAGCGTCGGCAAAGACATAGCGGCCACCGACGGCGGCTATGACCACTGCTTCGTCGTGGACGGCCAAGAGGGCGAACTTAGGCCCTGCGCCGAAGTCTTCGAGCCCGCATCGGGACGCACGATGCGACTCGCCACTACTCAGCCCGGAGTCCAATTCTATTCGGGTAATTTCCTCAGCGGCGTCGCCGGCAAGCTCGGCTCGTCGTACGGGAAGCATAACGGTTTCTGCTTGGAAACCCAGCACTTCCCCGACGGACCGAACAGGAAGGAATTCCCCGACTGCGTCTTCGGTCCGGATCGCAAGTACCACGAACGGTCAGTATTCTCGTTCGAATGGTAGGTTCGCCGCCACGACGTGACTTGCGATTTTTGTCATCGTCAGTTACATTTATCGGGATGCGGCCCCGGTCGCATCCCGAGGAGGCCCGATGCCCGAGCGAAAACGGCTCTTCCTCAAGGTTCTGAGAGCCGAGTTGGAGGATTGCCTCGAAGACGTGGAAGATCTGGAGATCCTCTACGAAAGGAAGCATCGCGGCGACGAGATTTCGAACTACGTCTATAACGAGAACGAAGCTTTGCTCAAGCGCGAACTCGCGGGGCTCAAGAACGTTTTACAGGCGATCGACGACATCGCTCTGGAGAAATACGCCTCCGTGGAAGCGCTCGCTACCGATATCGACGCGATGATACAGAAGAAGGTCCTGGAATTCGAAGATCCGGAAGCCGTCTACGGCATCGCCAAACGGAAACTATTGAAAGTTATCCGCTATACGACGGTAGAGCCGATGTGAAATTTCCCGGGAGCCGGCGCTTCCGGTCAAAACAATAGACTCGAGAAGAGGAGCATATGGACGTCCAAGTGCAGGAGCTTATCGATAAAATAAAGAAGGACGGTATCGAATCCGCTGCCGTCGACGCCGCGCGGGTGCGGGCCGAGGCCGAGGCCGAGGCGAAGCGTATCGTGGAGGCCGCGAAGAAGGAGGCGGAGACGCTCGCCGCCAAGGCGAAAGCCGACGCCGAGCGGGCCGAGAAGGCCGGCATCGCCGCGGTTGAACAAGCGTCGCGGAACCTCGTGCTCGCCTTCAGGGCCGAGATCGAGCGCCTCCTGGGCGCCGTCGTTCGGCGCGAGACCGCCGCCTCTTACGGAGACGACGCGCTCAAGGCCGCCGTCCCCGAGATCGTGAAGGCTTGGACCTCTAAAGGCGAGGATTCCCTCGACCTGCTCCTTCCGCCGGCGGCCCTCGCGGCTCTGGAAGCCTTCTTCAAGGACAAGCTCGCCGCCGAACTCAAGAAGGGCGTCACCCTCAAGGCCGAGCGCGGCCTGGATGCGGGGTTCCGCATCGCCGCAAAGGACGGATCGGCATATTACGATTTCTCCGCGGCCGCGGTGGCCGAACTCCTTTCCGCGTACCTCAATCCCCGTCTCGCGGAGATCCTGAAAGCCGCCGTAGTGGGGATGTAAGCGGTGCCTTCCTACTACTACCTCATCGCCCAGCTGCCGTCGCTTTCCTACGCGCAGTCGGCTCCGATGACGAGCGAACGGCTGCGCGGACTGTGCGGGGACCTCATGTCCGCCCAAGACGCGGCGGTCCTGGAACGCTGCGTCCTCGATCCCGAGGCCGCGGCGGAAGCGGGGCCTTCGTCTCCCCTCGTGGAGGGGTGGCTCGCGTGGGAACGCGCGCTCCGGTCCGCGCTGGCTAAGGGGCGCGGCCAGAAGCTCAAGCGCGATCCCTCAGAGCTAAGCGAGCCGCCCGCCGACGCCCTGGACGCGATCGCTGCGGCCAAGGCCGCCCTTTCGATGGACTCGCCGCTCGAAGCCGAATATTTCCTTGACCGATCGCGGTGGGATGCGGTGGAAACGCTGCAGGCGAGCGACTACTTCGACCGCGACACCGTATACGCCTACATGATCAAACTGCTCCTCCTTGAACGGAAGGCCCTCTTCCGGGTCGAGGAGGGTTTCGCCGAATACAAGGCGATCTACGCTTCCGTTATGGAAGACGCATCAAAGCGTATCGCATCGGGAGAACCGAAATGACCGAAACGAAAGGAACCGTCGTCGCCGTCAACGGCAACATGGTTGGCGTCCGCTTCGCGGGCGTCGTCTCCATGAACGAAGTCGGCTACGTGCAGGTGGGAGATACGAAACTCAAGAGCGAAGTCATCCGCATCCGCGGCGACGAATGCCAGCTCCAGGTGTTCGAGCAGACCAAGGGCATCAAGGTCGGCGACCCCGTCGCCTTCGCGGGCGACATGCTCGCCGTCGAACTCGGCCCGGGCCTCCTCGGCCAGGTCTTCGACGGCCTCCAGAACCCGCTGCCCAAGCTCGCCGAGGAGGCGGGCTACTTCCTGGAGCGCGGCGTCTACCTGGACGCCCTGCCCCTCGACCCCGCGTGGGCCTTCACGCCGACCGTCAAGGTCGGCGACTCGGTGGAGCGCGGCGATAGCCTCGGCACGGTGCCCGAGGGCGCTTTCACGCACCGCATCATGGTGCCCTTCGACCTGTACGGCACGTACACCGTCGCTTCCATCAAAGCGGCCGGCAGCTACCGCGTGCACGACGCGATCGCCGAACTGGACGACGGGAAGGGGAACCGCATACCGGTGACCATGTCCTTCCGGTGGCCGGTCAAGCGCGCGGTGGATTGTTACGCGGAGCGGCTCAAGCCGGTGGACCCCATGGTCACCCGCGTCCGCCTCATCGACACCTTCTTCCCGGTGGCGCGAGGCGGCACCTACTGCATACCCGGCCCCTTCGGCGCGGGCAAGACGGTCCTCCAGCAGATCACGAGCCGCCACGCCGACGTGGATATCGTCATCGTCGCGGCCTGCGGCGAGCGCGCGGGCGAAGTCGTGGAGACCCTCAAGGAGTTCCCCGAACTCCTGGACCCCAAGACGGGGCGTTCGCTCATGGAGCGGACGATCATCATCTGCAACACCTCCTCCATGCCGGTCGCGGCCCGCGAGGCTTCGGTTTACACGGCCGTGACCTTGGCCGAGTATTACCGGCAAATGGGTCTCCACGTCCTCCTGCTCGCGGATTCCACGAGCCGCTGGGCCCAGGCCATGCGCGAGATGTCCGGACGCCTGGAAGAGATCCCCGGCGAGGAAGCCTTCCCCGCGTACCTGGAGTCGGTCATCGCGAGCTTCTACGAGCGGGCGGGCATCGTCCGGCTCCGGGACGGCGGCACGGGGTCCGTAACGATCGGCGGCACGGTCAGCCCGGCCGGCGGTAACTTCGAGGAGCCGGTCACCCAGGCGACCCTCAAGGTCGTCGGCGCCTTCCACGGCCTTTCCCGCGAACGGTCCGACGCCCGTAAGTACCCGGCCATCCATCCCCTGGATTCCTGGTCCAAGTACTCAGGTATAATTGACGCTTCCAAGGTCCGCTACGCCCACGGCTTCATGGCCCGCGGCGCCGAGGTCGAGCAGATGATGAAGGTCGTCGGAGAGGAAGGCACGAGCCTGGACGACTACGTGATCTACCTCAAGGGCAACTTCCT
>JAEWSV010000446.1 GCA_023398155.1 Spirochaetota bacterium | reverse complement strand
ATATGCAGGGGCACCTTGGCGCGAACGAGGCGGTCGCTCTCGACCTCATAGAAATCGACGTGCAGAACCTTCCCGGTGAGGATATCCCGCTGGGTATCCTTCACGAAGGCCTCATGGCTCACGCCTTCGACGTCGATCTTGACTATCGTACTTTCGGAGATCCCCCGGATTCCCTTGGCGAATTCGAGCGCGTCGAGTTCCAAGGACAGGGCTTCGCCCTTGCGCCCATAGACGACCGCGGGCACCCGGCCCGAATTCCGGAGGCGGGACGCGCTCCGCGAGCCCGTATCAGCCCGTTTACGGGCCGCGAAAACTACCTGATCCATGAAGATTCTCCTTACCTAACGCGAGCTTCGCGATATGAACTCGGCCGCTGCATGAAACATGCGGAACCGGAACGTACTTGCTCAAAAGGGCGTAACAACCTGGGACGGCAGGATTCGAACCTGCGAATACCGGGATCAAAACCCGGGGGCTTACCGCTTGCCGACGTCCCAATTCAACTCAATCACACATCCAAATCGGGATCGTCCTGTACGTTACCCGAATCGTACACATCGAGAATTTTTTTCTGGAGCGCCGATCGGAATTCGGGGTGGATAGGATGGGCCACATCCTTATACTCGCCTGCGCGAGTCTTCCTGCTCGGCATCGCAATGAAGATTCCGCTCTTCCCTTCGATGATCTTCACATTATGGACAACAAAGCAGTCGTCAAAAGTAACCGTGACGTATGCCTTAAGTTTCCCCTCACTGGCCACCTTGCGTATCCTGATGTCGGTGATCTCCATGGCGCTTCTCCTCTTTTTTTCGGCCCCAGGATGAGATGCTGGACTATTCTAATACTGTAAAGCCTGCGCGCGCAAGAGGAAGCGCGATTTGCACGAATTTCCAGACCTGGGATAGGCTCAAAACGGCCTTTTCCGCCGCGGAATGATCGCGGAAGACGCCGAAACAGGTGGATCCGGATCCGGAAAGGTCCGCGAACTCCGCCCCGCAAGCACGTAGGTCAGCCAACATCCTCCGGTACGCATCCGCCTCATCCTCGGAAGCGCCGGAAAAAACGGGCAGGAAATCGTTGGAGAAGGGCCATTCCGCCGGTTCGCCCGCGAGGGCCTTTTCAAGAACCGCGGCCCCGAGCGGGGCTCGAGCGACCCCGCGACCCGCCGCGCGCTCGGCATCGAGCAGCTTAAAGGCCCGGGCAGTCTCGCTCGCGAAGAGCGGGTTCACGAGCACCACCGCGTAATCCGCCTTCGTTTCCACCGGAACGACCCGTTCTCCGCGCCCGAAGACCATGGCAGTACCCCCGTCCAGAAAGAAAGGTACATCGCTGCCGAGCCCTGCCGCGATGCCGCGGAGGGCGGCGCGATCCAAGTCCGTGCCGGCGAGCGCGTCGAGCGCCATGAGGGCCGCGGCTGCGTCCGAAGATCCCCCGCCGAGGCCCGCACCCATCGGGATGCGTTTGGTGACCGTCACCCGGAGACCGCCGTCATTGCCGGTGAGGGACCGAAAGGCGGCGATAGCCTTGAATACGATATTTCGCTCCGGCGGCACCGAACCTTCCATACGGAGGTCGCACACGGAACGTTCTTTCAAAGATTCGAACCTGAGCTCGTCGCCGAAGGAGAGCGCCTGGAAGACGCTTTCCAATTCGTGGAAGCCGTCGGCGCGACGGTCGAGCACGCGGAGATGGAGATTGATCTTGCACGGCGCCGCAACGACAATACCATCCCGCATGGTCGATTGCGAATTATACCGATAAATGGGCTTTTGTAAAGACGCCCGTACGTTGACGGCCATACGGGGGAACCCTATACTGTCAGCGTGGAATCAACCGTACGCGCTTCATTCATGGCCGCGACCAAGCTCGTTCTTGGAGAAATCGGCTTCAAGGGCATTCGCATCACGGAGAATCGGAGACTTCCGAGCGGCCGCGGCGATGACAACATCCTCGCGATGACCGGCATCGTCGGTTCCTTGCGCGGTCATTTCATGATCCGCTTCCGCTCCGAGGACGCGCTTTCCTTCGTCGAACACTTAACCGGCCACCTCGGCATGGATAATGAAAGCGACGCGCGCTACCGTAAGGCGGCCATCGCGGAGATGGCCAATCAACTCGCCGGAAGGGCCATGGCGGCGCTCGCGGATTCGGGCATCGACTGCATGGTAACGCCGCCTACGATCATCACCGGATCGAGCCTCGGCGCGGCCCTTCCCGAGGCGGATGACCGCTGCGTATTCTCCGCCAGGGGCCAATTCGGTCGGTTTCACTGCATCGTGGCCCTCAAGAACAGTAAGACCTTATAAAGAGACGCGAGCAGGTCGTTCGTCCGGACTCCGCGAAGATTCCCCGCGAAAACCTGTTGACAGATGCGGAAGCTCTCCCTTATGTTTCAAGGGAAATTCCAGCGATCAGACGGAGAAAACCATGGTTCCCTTCCAGCCCTTCCTTGCCGACGATCAGCTCGAACTCGCTCCCGCGTTCTTCGAGTCGAATGAGCCCTATCCTTTCGCCTTCGACGATGATTTCGAGGACGATTTCGAGGATGAAGAGGACGAGGAAGACGAGGATTTCGACGATATGGACGAAGATGAAGATTTCGACGACGACTTCGAGGACGACTTCGAAGACGAGGATGAAGAAGAGGAAGAAGACGATTTTGAGGACGAGGACGAAGAAGAAGACGATTTCGGCGACGATGAGGAAGAGGAAGAAGACTTCGACTACGAGGAAGACGTCGATTACGACGATTTCGACGAGTGAAAACTCAACGCGGACGAGCCGCGGAAGCCTGAAAAGAGAAGGGATCGCCGGGCGGCGGTCCCTTTTTTTTCGCGCGAGCGGCGAGCGCGGTTACGCTCCGGCTCGCCAGAGGACCGAGGCCGGACTCCACAGCCGTTCCAGCTCGTAGAACGCGCGCGATCTGGCGGTCATGAGATGCACGACGATGGACCCCATATCGATGAGGTTCCACTCGTCGTCGGAAGCGACCTTGCGCTGCCGACGGAGGATTTCGACGCCGGTCTCCGACCCGTAGTCCTTCACGTGATTCTGAAGGCCTTTAAGGTGGGTCGAACTCGTCACGGTGGCGATTACGAAGTAATCCGTCCATGCGTTGAGGCCCGAAAGATCCAGGACCACGACATCGATTCCCTTATGATCGGACAACAGCTTTCCGATCGCCACGGCATTCCCGGCCGCTTTAGCGGACGACATATCTTCCATCAAAATCCTTCCCCACTATAATAGTGAAATCGGCCACGCCTTCAAAAGAAGGCCCATCGGTGGCCGCGCTCTTTTCCGAACGGATCGACTCGCATCGAATCACGTCCGCAAAGACCCGGGCGGCAGCGGCATCTCCCGACCGGTCAATGATTTCCGTGTGCTCGTAATCGCTTCGCTCCGCGTTGCCGACCGTCACCGTATCGTAACCGAAACCCTGCAGGAGCTCCGCCGTTTTCCGTGCGAGGCCGACGCTCAGCGTGCCGTTGAGAACCTCCACGGTATAAACACGCTCGGAAGACCCGCCTTCGCCGGAGCTCGAGAGGGAGGCGAGCGACTGTTTTACTATATCCTTTATGAGGCTCCCGTCGTAATACGGAAACAGGAGCACCTGCCCCGAAACTTCCTTGAGGTTACCGCCGATCCGCTGTACGGAGATCCGGTCGGTATTGACCCCGGAGAGTTCGGTGAGCAGATGGGAAAAGGAACGGCTGTTCAGATTCGTACGCGGTAGGGTGAGGAAGACCGGCCATACGGACCGCGAGCTCACATAGGCATGGCGCTCCCCGAGCCGCTTCACGACCGCGAGTACCAGGCGCTGGCGACGGGCTACGATCTCCGCTTCGTCTTCCTCGGCCAACTCATAGGACCCGTAGAGCACCGCCTTATCTCCGTCCAGGGTCACCGCGCCTCCGGGCAGGAAGACCGGGGGCGTAGAATCGTAGACCTCCACCGGATCGGTAATGAAAAGGTCCACTCCGCCGAGGAGGTCGACCGCGTCGCGTAGGGCGCCGAGATCGAACACCATCGAAAAGGGTATATCGATGCCGAGCACTTCGCCCACCTGCGCGCGGTAGGGCGCGATCTTCTTGGGGTCGTACAAGGCGGCGATGCGGTCCACCCTACCGAGAGCGGGAATGATGAGGCCGAGACGCTCGGGGACGTCGAAGAGGGCCGATCGCTTGGTTTCAGGATAGTACATGAGCACGAAGGTCCCGAGCGGCTTCCCCTCCTTCTCCAATACGATGAGGACGTTGACGATCCGGTCGCCGGAAAGCGCTTCCTCGACGGGATTCGAACGGACGGAAAAATACACCGCGACTATACCGGCGATGAGCAATAAGGCCATAGCCGCCAGCAAGAGGCCGCTCGCGTCGAGGCGCGCCCCCTTCATTTCGATCCGCCCTCGGCCAGCAACCTCAGGGTTCCCTCGGCGACCGCGCGGCCGCGGCAGCGGAGGTACTTCGCGGTATCGCGGACGGTCCGGGCGAAAAGCTCTTCCAGATCGGCCGTACGGGCGTACGAGCGCAGCTCGGGATCGACCTCAGCCCGCGAAGGCTCCAGCTTGTCCGCGACGTAAACCGCTTTGGCGAGCGGCCCCATGCCGGCATCTCCGGAGGTATGGAGACGCACCGCCTCCAGGACAGCCTCGTCCCGGATTCCGTACTGGTCGCGGAGCAGCTCGGCGGCCGCCCGAGCGTGGAGAAGAGAAGGTTTCGCCTCTTCCAAGGGAGATAGGCCTCGGCCGTCGGCGAGCGCGAGACGGCGCA
>JAEWSV010000417.1 GCA_023398155.1 Spirochaetota bacterium | reverse complement strand
GCGCAGAGATTGCCGCCGCCCATCATGCCCATAGCGGATGCGAATTCCAACGCGTAATCGGGTTTCATGGTCGCGGCCCCCGTCAATGCGCGCGAGGGCGGCGGAACGAAGGGCGAAGCGACGGCGGGGACGGAGCCCTCGGCGTAGCGTATGGGGAGTACGAGCCCGAAGTCGCGTTCTGGATCGAATATCCGGTATTCCGCGCCGGCCTTCCCGCGCGCGGAGATCTCGGCGTCGATGCGCTCGGCGGGGGCCAGGACGAGGGTGTCCGTCTCGTAGGCCGCGCCGAGGGGGTGGCCGTCCGTATGGGTGACGTGGAAGCGATGACCGGTGATCTTGAGCGTGCGGGTGACCGCCGTGGACGCGTTGATGAACCGTACCTTGTGGAGTTCTCCGTTTTTCAGGATCAGCGGTTCGATGGCCGATTCGGTTTTGCCGTTCACCGTATCGACGTTGCCGATCCGTTCCATATCGGTGGAAGGGATGGCCTCGATCCTACGGCCGCGCGCGTCCAGGTACCAGTCGTCCAGGACGTACGTATGATCCCCCGAATACCGTGCATCCTCCGGAGCTTTGACGATGAACGCGCCGTACAGGCCGCGGTCCAGTTGGGGAAGGACGGGCCTGAAATGGGGATGGTACCAGTAGGTGCCCGCCTGCGCGACCGTGAATTCGTACGTATGCGCTTCACCGGAACCGATCCTTATGGACGGACCGTCCTGGTCGTTCGGCACCACGAGGCCGTGCCAGTGAACGTTCGTCGCTTCCGCGAGGTTGTTCACGATCTCGACCTTCACACTGTCCCCGGCATCGGCCACGATGGGCGTGCCGGGAACCGTATCGCCGTAGCTCCAGACCGTCGTGGAGAGTCCGGGTTTGAGCTCCCAGGTCTTTTGGCGGAGCTCTATGCGGTATTCTACGGCGTAGGCGGTGACGGCGGAGAGAATGATGACCGCGGCGAGATACGCCGCGCGAATGGTTTTCATGGCGGGATGCCTCCTAACTTTCGTTTTTAATATAGTTAGGAATCATTCTCGGATAAGCTTCTTCACCAAAACGCCATAAACCTTTCACGAACGGTTCATAAAGTCTTCTCTCCGGTAAAGGCCGGTCCGGGGCCTTTGGAGCTCACCGGACCGGTCAGGGGCTTACATGTCGTGGGACTTCATCCCCGATCCTTTAGCTCCACCGGACGGCGCAGCGGCGGCTTTCGCCGCCGTCGCTTTCGTGACCCCCGAAATGACGCCGGCCGAAGAGGCCGTTCCGTCGACGGTGATGAACGGCGCCGCCTCGGCCTTGTTCTTGAGCCTGTCCACGATCTGCTTCTTCACGAGATCGCTGGAGGCTTTATCGAAAGCATGGAAAACGTACTTGCCGTTCGAGCCTTTCACCGAAAGGCCGAAACCGGACGCGACGCAATTCTCCATCGTCAAACACGCGACGATGTTCTTTTCCGGGTTGACCGCGAGGTCTATCTTGCCCTGATATCCTTCCGGATAACCGGCCTTTCCGCAAAGGGCGTCGACCAGGTAGCCTGAGATCGGTTCCTGGGCGAAGGCCCCCGCGGCGACGGCCGAAACGAGCAGCGCGACGGCAAACAGCTTCTTCATCGAATACTCCTTAGATGAACTCTTCAATTTCCCGGCGCTACGGCCGGAGCGGGACGATCCACGGCGGCGAGCGCCGAGTCTTTCTCGAGTTTGCGTTCCAGCACGATGCTGTTGAGCAGGGGCACGATGAAGATCGTGATGAGCACGAAGATCATGCCCCCCAGGGACGGAACGGACATGGGCCGGACGATTTCGCTGCCGCGGCCCGTGGCCCAGAGTACGGGCACGAGCGCGACGATGGTGGTCGTGGTGGTCATGAGCAGGGGCCGGATGCGCTTTGCGGACGCGTCGGTGATGAGGTCCCAAATCTCTTGCTTCGTCTTGAAGGTTTTTCCCTCCTTCATTTGGTTTATGTACGTCGTCAGGATGATCCCGTCGTCGGCCGCCACGCCGAAGAGCGCGATGAAGCCTACGGCGACGGCGATGCTCATCTTGTAGCCGAGGAAATAGAGCAGGAGTACGCCTCCCGATAGCGAGATCGGGACGGCCAGGAATACGATGAGGGCCTGGATCATCGAGTTCAGGCCGAAGTAGGCGATCAGGAAGATGGACAGGAGCACGATGGGGAAGATGATGCGCAGGGCCGCGGCCGCGGCGAGCTGGTTCTCGAAGTCGCCGGCGAAGCGATAATAGTAGCCGCTCGGAAGCGTCACCTTCGCCTTGATGGCTTTCTCCGCCTTCCGCACGAATTCGATGGGGCCGGTTTTCGCTTCGAGCGTGATATAGATGATGCCGCGGAGCAGGCCGTTCTCGCTATTGATCATCGACGGTCCCATGACGATGCGCATGTCGGCGACCCGGGAAATCGGGATGCGCTCTCCGGCGGGCGTGACGATGAGGATGGAGGACAGGCTCTCCAGGTTGTCACGGTATTCGCGCATGTAGCGGACGCGGACCGGGTAGCGCTCGCGGCCTTCCACCGTGGTCGTGATGTTCTCGCCGCCGATCGCCGTCTCGATGGTGGTCTGGACATCCTCGATGCTGAGGCCGAAGCGCCCGATCGCCTCCCGGTCGATGGCGTACTCGACGTAGGGTTTGCCGACGATCCGTTCGGTGTAGGATGCGGCCAAGCCGCCCACGCCTTGGACGGCGGCCTCGATCTCGAGGGCCTGCTTTTCGATCTCTTCCAAATTGGTACCGAACACCTTGATGCCGACCGCGGTCCTGATGCCCGAGGAGAGCATGTCGATGCGGTTCTGGATAGGCTGGGTCCAGATGTTGCCGACGCCCGGCAACCGGAGCGCCGCGTCCAGTTCGTCGCGCAGCTTGGCCATCGTCATTTCCGGCCGCCATGCGCTCTTCGGCTTGAGGGTGATGATGGTCTCGATCATCGTGATGTCCGCGGGATCCGTGGCGCTCTCTATGCGGCCGAGCTTGCCGACGGCCTGCTCCACCTCGGGGAACGAGGCGATGATGGCGTTCTGCCGCTTGAGGACGTCCTCCACCTGCGTCAGCGACGCGGAGGGCAGAAGGACGGGCATGAAGAGCAGGGAACCTTCGTCCAGGGGCGGCCGGAATTCGTTCTGGATCTTTTGCGTGAACACGTAGGTGCCGCCGGCCAAGAGGAGGGCGGGGAAGACGAGTATCCACTTGTTCCGCAGCCCCCACGGGATGACGGTCCGGGTGAACCGCTGCGCGTAGCGGGCGAGCAGGAAGCAGACGAGGAGGAATACGGCCGAGAAGAGGAGCATGAGGACGTTTCCGGACAGCCACTCGCCCAGGGCTACCCACGGCGATGCGGAGGTGATCCGGAAATACCGCAGCAGCCGCTCCGCGAGGAAGGCGAGCGATGCCGCGATGCCGACGGCGCCGACTATCTTCAGCGCCTTCCGTTTACCGGAGAAAGCGCGCCGGAGGAATGCGAC
>JAEWSV010000399.1 GCA_023398155.1 Spirochaetota bacterium | reverse complement strand
GATCGAGCAGATCGCCTTCGAGCGCCAGGTAAACCCGCTCCTCGGCCTCGGCGATGAGGTGCCGGAGCCGGTCGAGGATATGGCCGCGGCCGCGGATCGTCACGTACGAGCCGGGCGTTTCGCGCTTTTTCGGCAGCGCCGCGAGGAGCCGGTCGCGGGAGGCCGCCATGGCGCGGAGCCGATCGGCGCAGAATTCCTCCGGACGCACGGCCGTGTAGCGGACCGGCGATCCTTCGATCACCCAGGCGGCGCCCTTCTCGGCCAAGCCCGCGAGCGCCGTGTACGCGTTGGACCGCGAGATGGAGAGGCTTTTCGCGATCTCATAGCCGTTGAGCTCGCCTTCGGTCAGGAGGGCCCGATAGACCGCCGCTTCCTGGCCGGAAAGGCCGAAGACTTGGAGCAGGGCGATCGTTTCGTTTTGGTTCTCAGTGTTCATATAGTGTTCCTTACTTGGAACACTATAATACTGCCGTCGAGCAAAGTCAAGGAATCTCGTTGGTGAAGGGGACCTTCTCGGTCAAAAAGGTCCATCGAGCTCATCCTCTCAGGCGGCTAAGCCCTATCGGTCGCTCGATCGATCGGCTTCCGCGCCCGGTCTAGCCAGCGGCAGGTCCAGGATGAGGACCGCTTCGCCTATCCGCCGCAGGATGTCGAACGTCGCGCCCCGCGAGTAGGGCGAAGCCGGTAGCCAGGTACGGTAGGCGAATTCCACGGTGAAGGCGAGCCGCCGCGCGCCGCCATCGACCCGGAAACGCGCGCGGAGACCCGGCCCGACGCGCGTGGCCGCGAGCGGATAGGCAGGCGCGGAACCGTCGGCGACGGCTCCGATGAAGACGCCGCGGGCGGCGAGATCGGAGGCGCGGTCCACCACGGCGAAGCCGCCCGAGGGAAGCTCCTCGGCCGCGAACCGGTTTTTCTGCGAACCGGCCAGTATGAGTTCGGCAGCCCGCGCCTCTTCCGGCCGTGGGGGCGGATCTTCGAGCATCTCCTCAGTGTAGTCCCGTTCGATCCTCGTCCGCGCGACTTCCCGCGGGAACTGCCCCGTCCGCCGCGCCTCGGAGGGAAGGATGCCGAAACAGCGACGGAAGGCCCGGCCGAAGCTGTCCTGCACGGCGAAGCCGCGGTCCAGGGCGATCTCGGTGAGGCTCCGATCCGTCCCGACCACCTCCTCCGCCGCGACCGCGACGCGGCGACGTATGAGGTAGTCGTAGGGCGCATGGCCGGTCGCCTCGGCGAAGAGGCGGGAAAAGTAGAAGGGAGAAAAGTAGGCGGCGCGGGCGATGTCCTCCACCCCGATATCGTCGCCCATCCGTTCCTCCACGAACGCGACGGCCCGGAGCACGGAGTCGACGGCCCGCGCGTCGGCCCTTCGGCCGCGGCGTCCTTCCATCAGAGTTCGGCTCTCGGCTGCAGGGGAATGAAATATTCGAACTCGGATTCGGCGAGCGCGTCCATGCCCTTGAATCGCTCGTCGTACCGTTCGAAGGAGAAGCCGGCTTTTTCGTCTACCGCCCTGCCGAGGCCCGGCACGACTTCCTCGAACATCTTCCGCATCCAGTCGCCGCCGGTCTCGTCCCCGCGGACGGTGATCACCGCGTATTCGGCGGGCGCGAGGATCTTCGCGGAAAGCCGGACCGGTACGACCGCGAGGGAACGCACCGCGAGGCCTACGAAAACCTCGTAGCGTCCGGTCTTGGCGGTCTCTTCGTGCCGTATGTGGAGTTCGTAGCCCGCTTTTCCGTCGTCGGCGGGGTCGGCGAAGGTTGAGGGCTCGGCCGCGCAATAGGATCCGAAGCGTTTCCAGAGCGCGCCGATTTCGTTGTCTTCGTCCCAAGCGGAGGCGCGGGCGAAGGGGTCGCCGTAGAAACTCATGCCGACGAGGTAGATGCCGCTTTTCTTGACCACCGTTGCTTCCATGGCGCCTCCTCCGGCCACTATCGCCCTCGTACTCTGTCGCGGTCAAGCGTCCGCGCGGAAGAGAGCAGGATCGGTCGGTTCCGTCTGCGGGAGGACGGGCGCGGGCTCCGTTTCGGGCAATCCCGGGCGAGCGCCGACGGAGCGGGCGGGGTAGGCTCTCTTCGCCGTCACGACGGCGGCACGGAGGTACGATAATGAAGAAGATCGAAGTTTTCCCTATCGGGAAGGTGCGGGCGGACGACATGAAAGGACGGTATGTCCTGGAGATCGATACGGCTTACCGCGAGGGTCTCTTGGCCCTGTCCGAGTTCGGGCGGATCCATGTCCTCTGGTGGGCGCACGGCGTGGACGAGAGCGAGATGCGTCGGACGCTGACCTATGAGCTCCCCTACGCTCCCGGGACGCGGGCCGGAGCGTTCGCCTGCCGCTCCCCCAGCCGCCCGAACCCTATCGCCATGACTTGTTGCGGTATCCTGGAAGTGCGGGAACGAGAGGGCCTGGTCATCCTCGACTATATCGACGCGATCGATGGAACCGCCCTCCTGGACATCAAGCCCTACATTCCCGTCAGCGATCGCGCCCGGGACGTGAAAGTCCCCGCGTGGTTCGCCTCATGGCCGCAGTGGATGGAAGAAGCGGGCGCCTTCTTCTCCGGGCCGGACGCTCCCGCGACTTGAGCGGGCGGAAAACCGCGGTTGAAGCGTCGGCGTCGAAGCGCGCTATTATGGTCGGAAGGAGGTCGTATGGGATACCACGTCGACGACGCGGCCATGGATCTCGGGATGCTCGCGGATCGGCTCCGATCCTGCGACCTCATACCGAGCCACCTGCCGCTCCTGGAGGGGCTGCGGGAGAAGATCGCCGCGCTCGAGGCGGCCGGAATCGATTCGGTCGCGGCGCTCCGGCGCGAGCTCAAGCGGCCTGCCGCCCTGGCCGCGCTCGCCGCGCGGTCGGGGATAGCGGAAGCCTACCTGGTCCTTCTCCGGCGCGCCGTGGAAGGCTGGTTTCCCAAGCCTCCCGCGCTCTCGGATTTCCCGGGCGTCGAGGCCGCGGTCGTAGAGGCTATCGCCCGCGCGGGGGTCGCGGACGCCCGCGGCTTATTCGAAGCCGCTCTCGCGCCCGCCGCCCGGCGGGCCCTGGCCGCAGCCGCCGGAGTCCCTCCGGATCGGATGGATGAGCTCGTCTCCTTAGCGGACCTCTCCCGGCTGCAGTGGGTATCGCCGTCCTT
>JAEWSV010000395.1 GCA_023398155.1 Spirochaetota bacterium | reverse complement strand
CGTGAGCCGCTCGCCGCGGCAGCGCCGGGCGGGCGGCTGCTCGATCGTCACGAGGTCAACCCGTCTTCCCGCGGCGTCCGCGGCCTTCATGAGGATGCGGAGGTTTTTTTCGCTGTTGGGAAAATTCGCGTCCGCGCGGTCCGCGGTGGCCTGCATGGCGATGAGGCCCGGCCGTACGAAGCATGCCAGGTTGTCCACGTGCCCGTCCGTCTCGTCGCCGGCGAGCCCGCGATCGAGCCAGATGAAAGCGGTGACGCCCAGGTACTCGCGGAGGAGGCGCTCGATGTCGTCTTTGCCGAGGTCGGGGTTGCGGTTCTTCGCGAGAAGGCATTCTTCGGTGGTGAGGAGGGTTCCCTCCCCGTCCGTATGGATGGAACCGCCTTCAAGGACGAACGGCGCGTCGAAACGACGCGCGCCCATACGGTCGGCGATGAGGGCCGCGAGGCGATCGTCCGCGTCGTACGGCCGGTACTTCTCCCCCCAGGCGTTGAAGCGCCAAGCGACGGCCGCGCGCTCGCCCGCCGCGTTCAGGATGAAGGTCGGCCCGCTATCGCGGAGCCACGAATCGTCGTGGGGAAGTTCCCAAAGCTCGACGGCGGACGAGAGCCGCCTCCGCGCGTCGGCGGCCGCCGCGTAGCCGTCCGCGTCCGCGCCAGGGCGGACGATCATGACCGTGCGCTCGAACTCCGAGATCGCGTTGGCGACCTCGACGTACCCGTCCCGCGCCTCGGCGAGGCCTTCGAGCCAGGCCTCGGCCCGGACGGGCCAGGCCATGATCGTCCCCTCGCGGGCTTCCCACTCGGCCGGAAACCGGAAACCGCCCAATCGGGGCGTCTCCGGCCTTCGTTCATCGACAGTATTCACGGAATTCGTTGTATATCAAAGAGTGGCAGGACGCAAGGGCATGGGTATACCTAGAATACGAAGACGAGGTTGACGGCCGCGGTCCCGCTGCCGCTCCGCTCGCGGACGGACGCCTCGAATCCGACGCCCATATTCTCGCAGGCCTCGCCGATGAAGGACAGGTAATACCAGCCGAGGCCGTCGTCGCCGTAGGGACCGGTGCCGGCTTCGTAGAATTCCTTGAGGCTCCGGTCGCCGACAGAAAGGCGGCCGCGTTCTTCGAAGAGCCGCTTGGAGTCCTCATAGGAACTGGAACCGTCGTAGAGGCCGAGCCGGAGCCGGTACCGCCAACGTCCGAGCGACCAACGCCGCGCGAGCGACCAGACCATCGCGGAGGCGAGCCCGTTCGGAAGCTTGGAGAGGAGTTCGTGCCGCTTCGCCGGATCCTCGAGCTGCGCGCGGAGTTCCGAGGCCGGAACGCCGGCGCCGACGAGGCTGATCAGGGTCGATCGCTCCGCGGCGCTCATGAGCTCCAGGACCATGAGCGAGAGGTAATCCGCCAAATCCACCTTGTCCATGGCGGAAACGAGCTCCTTGCCGATATCTTCCTCAATAGCGCGCCGGGCGTCCGGAGGACTGCCGAGCAGGACGAAGAAGACGAGCGGATCGAGGTTGTTGAGCAGGTCCTGGGCGAAGCGGGCGAGCCGTTTCTTGTCGTCGGGGCTCCGCTTCTCGTCGATCGTAACCGTACGGAGGGCCGGAAGGGCTATCTCGCGCTTGAGCTCGCGGATGGCTTCGGCCCTGGACTCCAGGGCCCCGCGCAACTCGGCGGGCGAAACCGCATTCTGGGCGTCCAAGGCCTGGTGCGGGTGGGTCCGGTTCCAACGGCGGATGACGTCCGAATCCACCGCGCGCGCGGTGGTGGATGAGCGGAAGCGTCCGTAGAGCATGGAGAATACGACGAGGCGGGCGAGGTCTCCGATGTCGTCCTTCACCGAACCCACGTCGCGGACGGGGAACTCGGCCTTGTCGACGAAACCGGAGAGCAGGAGGCGACGCAGCCAGGGGACGTCCACCGTGCGGAGCCGGAAGCCGTAGCGGCCTTCCCCGTCGGGGCCGTCGAAGCGGTGGAGCGTGGTGGAACGCGCGCCGAAGAAGCGCACGCCGGCATCGCCAAGGACGACCCTGGCGCGGAGGTCGAGGCAACGCTTGCGCTCCTGCGCGCCCGTAGTATTCATAGGCTCAGCTGCCTTCTGTTGGGCGGGCGCGGAGCCCGTGGGCGAAACGCCGAGCGGCGTAACGTCCGATGCGGATGCCCTCATGGTGAATCCTCCGATGCGGATGGGGCATTATATCATGACATCGGGCGTTGACAAGGGTGGCCGTCGCATCGCATACATATGCAATAATTCCGCATACGTATGCGACATCGGAGGACGTACGCAATGGCCGCGAAAATTGCGATGAAAAAGGCGATCGTCGAAATCGACGGGGACGAGATGACCCGCGTCCTCTGGGCGCTCGTAAAGGAAAAGCTCATCCTCCCCTTCGTGGATCTTAAGACCGAGTACTTCGATCTCGGCCTCATGAATCGCGACGCCACGAACGACGAAGTCACCGCCGAATCCGCGCGGGCCATCCTCCGCCTCGGCGTCGGCGTCAAGTGCGCGACCATTACCTCCAACGCGGCCCGCAAAGTCGAATACGACCTCAAAGCCCTCCACCCGAGCCCGAACGCGACGATCCGGGCGATCCTGGACGGCACGGTTTTCCGCATGCCGATAGTCCTTTCCAACGTCAAGGCCACCGTATCCACCTGGAAGAAACCCATCGTCATCGGCCGCCACGCCTACGGCGACGTCTATAAAAACGCCGAGCTCGCCGTACCCGGTCCCGGTAAGGTGGAACTCGTGTACACCGCGCCGGACGGAAATACTAAAAGTATACTCGTGGCCGACATGAACGGTCCGGGCGTGGTCCAGGGGATGCATAACCTCGACGCGTCTATAGAGAGCTTCGCGCGCGCCTGCTTCCTCTACGCCCTCGAGGAAAAACTCGACGTCTGGTTCGCCACCAAGGACACTATTTCCAAGACCTACGACGGCCGGTTTAAAGAGATCTTCGGCCGCGTTTACGAGACGGAGTTCAAAGAAAAATGCGCGGCCGCGGGGATCACCTACTTCTACACCCTGATCGACGACGCGGTGGCCAGGGTGGTGAAGAGCGAGGGGGGCTTCCTGTGGGCCTGCAAGAACTACGACGGCGACGTCATGAGCGACATGATCGCGAGCGCCTCGGGAAGCCTGGCCATGATGACGAGCGTCCTCGTCTCCCCCTCGGGCGCCTTCGAATACGAAGCGGCCCACGGCACCGTCCAGCAGCACTTCTATCGATGGAAGAAGGGCGAGAAGACGAGCACGAATCCCGTGGCCCTCATCTTCGCCTGGACCGGAGCCTTGGCCAAACGCGCCGAGATCGACGGGATTCCGGAACTCGCCGACTTCGCCGAGCGGCTCGAGCGGGCTACCCTCGGCGCGATCGAGGGTGGCGAGATGACGGCGGACCTGGCCAAGATCGCCGATCCGGCTCCCCGGAAGTCCCTGGACTCATGGGAATTCGTGGACGCTATCGCGAAAAGGCTTTCCTAAGCGGACGGATCGGAGGAAAGCGGTTCCAAGCCCCTGAGGGCCCGCCGCGTATATTCGCGCATGGCCTTTTCAAGATCGAATCGCCCGTCCATGAGACACCAGTGGAAGGCGACGCCGCGCGCGCCGACGAAGAGCCATTCGCTCGCCTGCGCGCTCGATAGATCCGTTTTAAGTTCGCCCGAAGCCACTCCCTCGGCGATGAGGGCGGCTAGCACGGTCTGCATCGGCCGTCCCTTCTTCACGAAGAGCTTCGTGCGCGGCGTGTAGAGGCGCCGCGAGAAATCCAATCCGGCGACCTTTTCCACGAAGCGACCGTAGAGGCCCAAGTAGTCGACGATCCGGTCCGCCGCCGTAGCTCCATCGATCGGCGTCAAAATACCGGTCTCCGCCCCCGCCTGCGAGGTCAGGTGCGCGAAGCGGTCATCGGCGAGCCTGAAATTCTCCTCAAGGACAGCATCCTTGGACGCGAAATGATGATAGAAAGCGCCGACGGAGACTCCGGCGCGGGCGACGATTTCCTTGATGCTCGCCTCCTCGAACCCCTTCTCCGTTATGACGGCGATCGCCGCTTCATAGATCCGGCTCTTCGACTCCATCGCGCGTAATTTACGGCCGCTCGGTTCCGCTTTTTTCATTCTGGCTCCACTCATCCAGTATAGCCGTGGAGGCTCCTGGGGTTAAGGGCTGGAGATCATGTATACAATCTTTTTTTATACAGAACCGGTTCGGCGAATTGATTCAACCATAAAAGTAGTGTATTATTCGCTAGTTATTTCACGATTGGGCCCGGCAGCGAAACCGGAGCCCGAGGAGGAAGAGATATGAGCAAGAGATTGATGGCCGTGATGGCCATCGCCGCGATTTTTGCGGTCGGTAACCTTTTCGCCGCCGATAAGGCGCCGAAAGCGACCTATGTGGATGGCGTGTACGTCGGAAAGGCGGAGAGCCACGGCGGTGAGTTGTCCGTCACCGTCACGGTGAAGGGAAAGAAGATTAGGACCGTGGAAGTGAAGTCGGTCGATACGGCAGGAATCTCCGACGTCGCTATCGAACAGATCCCCGCCGCCATCGTCAAGAAGCAGAGCGCCGACGTGGACGCCATTTCCGGAGCTTCCGAGACGAGCGAGGCGATCAAGGCCGCCGTCATGCAGGCCCTCGCCGGCGGCGACAACAAAGGCGATCCGGAGCTCGTCAGAACGCTCACCTCGGGCGCTCCCGAA
>JAEWSV010000388.1 GCA_023398155.1 Spirochaetota bacterium | reverse complement strand
CTGATCAGGATGATCATGAAATACAACAACCTCTTCTCGCGGAGGCTGTCGGAAAAGGCCTTCGGCGGCTACGGCCTTTCCCTGACCGCGCAGCAGTGGCAGACCTTGGAGTGCATCATCGAGTATGAGGATACGAACCTCAATATGGCCTTTTTCGCCAAGCAACTCGGGCTACCGAAAAGTTCGTTTTCTAAGAATGTACAATCTTTGGTGGAGAGCGGTCTCGTGGAGCGCTATCAACACGCCAATAACCGCAAGAACGTGGTCCTGAAGCCGTCCGAGAAGGGGCTCGCCCTCTACAGGAAAAATAGCGCCATCATCCTGGAGTCCGGATGGAAGGACGTCTTCGCCATCATGAAAGACCTGCGGGATGAAGACCTGGAGCTGATGGTGAAGTTCATGGGGGCCATGGCCGCGGAACTGGAACCGGAAAACAACAAGGTGTTCGCCTTGATGAAGATGCCCTGAACTGGTCAGTTCCCTCTACATGAGGTCGCGAGCGCCCCCTTGCGTTCCCGCGGAAGCGGCTCGATGATGGACATCGGCGATACGCGGTCTCGCGTGCTGCCGGAAACAAGGAGGAAACATGAAGAAACGGATCGTGGCCGCCGCGGCGGCCTTGGCATTCGCGGCTACTGCCGGCTATGCCCAGAATAGCGTCAACGCGTACACCACGCTGGAGGAGCCGCTCGCGAAGGCCCTCTTCGAACTGTACCAGCAGGAGACGGGCACCGTCGTCAACTTCGTCCGCATGTCCGGCGGCGAGGTCGTGGCGCGGCTGGAGGCCGAGGCCGCCAATCCCCAGGCCTCCATCTGGGTGGGCGGCGTGGGCCTTGACCACATCACCGCCAAGTCCAAGGGACTCACCGCGCCCTACAAGTCGCGCGCCGCCGGCAATACGCCCACCCAGTTCCAGGATCCGCAGAACTTCTGGATCGGCCTCTACGTCGGGCCGCTCACCTTCGTCACGAACCTGGACCGCGCCAAGGAACTCGGCATTCAGCCGCCCAAGAGCTGGGCCGACCTCCTGAAACCGGAATACAAGGGCAAGATCCGCATGGCCAACCCGAATACCTCGGGCACCGCCTACAACGTGATCACCACGATCCGCACCATCAACGGCGGCGACGAGGACAAGACCTTCGCGTACCTCAAGAAGTTGGACGCCAACATCGACCAGTACACCAAGTCGGGTTCCGCGCCGGGGAAGAGCGTCGCCATCGGCGAGATCCCGGTCGCGATCGGCTATGCCCACGACCAGGTCAAGCTCAAAGTGGAAGGCGCGGACGTCTTGATCACCGCTCCCGCCGAGGGCACCGGCTACGAGCTCGCGTCCATGTCCCTCATTAAAGGCGGCAAGGAACCGGTGGAGGCTAAAAAGCTCTACGACTGGGTCTTGAGCTCCAAGGAAGCCCAGAAGCTCTTCACTAAGTGGTACCTGGTGCTCGTGGCCAAGGGGGCCGAGGCGCACCCGAGCGCCCTCTCCATCGACGAGATCGCGACCGTCAACCAGGACATGGCCTGGGACGGCCACAAGGCCAACAAGGATCGCCTGCTCAAGCGGTGGACCGACGAGATCGGTTCCGCCCGCTAACCGGCGAGATACGCTGCGGGCTGTTCGGGGCCGGTACGGTTCACGGGCAGCCCTCATTCGTCCGAACAATCGAGGCTCCGCGTCTATGCCCACGAAACGGAAGATTACGAAGCTCCTCGTCGCCGCGCTCTTCTTCGCGCTGGCCGACGCTTGGATTTGGTCCTCGCTCCGCGCTTCCTTCCGCGGTCTCATGGAAGAGTCCCGGTTCAAGGAGATAACCCTCTTCGCCCGGACGGCGCCGACCGATACCCTGCTGGCCGGAGAATGGCTGGCCTCGCTGCCCCAGACGATTCCCGGCTCCCGCGCCGCCCTGCTGACGGTGGACGCCGAAACGGGAAACTTCCAGCTCGCGGCCGCGGACCCCGTCGTCCGGAAACTCTGGGACGAAATTTCGCGGGACGCCGCGTTCGCGAAAGGCCTGGAAAGCGCCTACTATCTTGAGCCGTACGTGCTCCCCGACCAGGTCGAGGTGGACCGTTACCAGGACGGGGGCGGCCCTGCCGACGAGGCCCCGCCCGCGGTAAGCGATGCCGGAGCGGCCGCCGCGGAGCCCTCGGCCGCCGCGGAGCCCTCGGCCGCCGGCGGCGCGGCTGCCGCGGCAAGCCGGATGAAGGCTCGCCTCTATTTCGCCCCGGTGCCCGACGAGTCGGGTTTCGATGTCCGGGGCGCTGTCCTGGTCGTCTCCACGGCGACCGCCGCGGTCCGCTACGAGCGCCTGCTGCTCGCTCTCGCCCTCATCGCCTGGGTCCTCTTCATGACGCTGTACTCGGTCGCGACCCTCTCCCGCGATCCGACGACCGGCTACGGCGTCGTCTTTCTATTCGCCGTCGCGCTCGTGTTCATCGCGTATCCCCTCTTCGAGGCGCTTCGCCTCACCTTCATTCGGGACGGGGCCTTTTCCTGGGCAGTCTGGAAAGAAACGCTCTCGCCGCGCTACCTGGAATCCCTCTGGGGCTCCATGCGCCTCGGCGCCATCACGGCAACCGTCTCCACGCTCATCGGCTTCGCCTTCGCCTTCCTCACCGAACGCACCTCGGTCGGTGGCAAGAAGCTCATCGGCACCCTGGCTACCATGCCGGTCATCTCCCCGCCTTTCTCGCTCACCCTCTCCATCATCCTCCTCTTCGGCAATAACGGCCTCATCACCCGTAAGCTCCTCGGGATGCAGGAATTCTCGATATACGGGCTCGGCGGCCTGGTGCTCGTCCAGACCATCGGCATGTTCCCCATCGCCTACCTAACGCTCTCCAGCGTCCTTAAGTCGATCGATTCGACGGTGGAGGACGCGGCCTTGGACCTGCGGGCTTCGCGCCTCAGGACCTTCCTCACGATAACGCTTCCGCTATCGCTGCCGGGCGTGCTCTCCGCGTGGCTCCTCGTGTTCACGAACTCCCTCGCCGACTTCGCCAACCCCCTGCTGCTCTCCGGCTCTTACCGCGTGCTTTCGGTGGAGGCCTATATCGAGGTGACCGGGCGGAGCAACTTGGGCGGCGGCGCGGCCCTATCCCTCCTGTTGCTGCTCCCGACCCTCACGGCTTTCTTCGCGCAGCGGTACTGGGTGAGCCGCGTGAGCTTCGTGACGGTGACGGGTAAACCCTCCACGCGGCTCACGGACCTCACTTCCCCTCCGGTGCGGTGGGTTCTCACCGGCTTCGTGCTCCTCTGCCTCGTCTTCATCGTCTCGCTCTACCTGACCATAGTGGCCGGATGCTTCGTGAAGAACTGGGGCATCGACTACAGCTTCACCCTCGCCAACATCGGGGAAGCCCTTTCGCGCGGCATGCAGGCCATTAAGAACACGGTTACGTTGGCCGCGGTCGCGACGCCCATCGCCGGTATCCTCGCCATGGCCGCTGCGCTCATCCTCGTGCGGAGGAGCTTCGTCGGCAAGCGCTTCCTGGAAGTCCTCCTCATGACGCCTTTCGCGGTGCCGGGCACCCTCATCGGCATCGCCTACATCCTCGCCTTCAACAAGGCTCCTATACTCCTCGTGGGCACCGCCGCCATCATCGTCATCAACTACGTGATCCGCGAGCTGCCGGTGGGCCTGGAGACGGGCGCGGCGAGCCTCCGCCAAATCGATCCCGCGATAGAGGAGGCGGCCCAGGACCTCGGCGCGGACATGCCTACGGTCTTCCGCACCATCGTACTGCCGCTCATCCGGCCGGCCTTCCTCTCCAGCATGTCGTACACCTTCGTCCGGTCGATGACGGCCGTGAGCGCGGTCATCTTCCTCATCTCGGCCCGGTGGTACCACCTGACGGTCCAGATCTACAACTTCTCAGAGAATCTCCGGTTCGGTCTGGCGAGCGTACTCTCCACGGCCCTCATCGTCATCGTGCTCGTGGCGTTCGCCGTCATGCGCCTCCTGGTGCGCGACGAGGGCCTCACCGAGAAGACCGTTTCGCGATAGGAAAAGATTTCGCGCAAAGGCGCGGAGGGCGCCAAGGGTAAGGTCATGGACGAGAATACATAAGGAGCTTGGACCTGGTTTATTGGAAAGCGCTTATGAGGCGGTCTTGGCGTTTGAGCTTGGAAAGAGAGGTCTTGCTGTGGAAAGACAGGTTCCCATTCCTCTGCTATGGCAAGACATGGTAGTGGAGGATAGTTTTCGGGCTGATATGATCATCGACCGAAAACTCATCATTGAATTGAAGTCGATTGAGAAGCTCAATCCTGTGCATAAGAAACAACTGCTGACCTATTTGCGCATAACGAAAATGAAGCTTGGACTGGTTCTCAATTTCGGGGAAGAACTCATGAAGAATGGAATCGTTCGATTAGTAAACGGGTTGAACGAATGAGACCCCTATTCATTTCTCAGCGTCCTTTGCGCCTTTGCGCGAAACTATAAGGAATGACCATGACCAAGAAAACGAGCGTGTCCGTCACCCTCCAGGGAGTGACCAAGCGGTTCAAGAATACTAAGGGGCGGCCGGACGTCGTGGCGGTCCACGAGTCGGATTTCACCGTGCAACCGGGCGAGCTCGTGACCCTGCTCGGGCCTTCGGGCTGCGGCAAGACCACGACGCTCCGTATGATAGCGGGTTTCGAGCTCCCCACCGCGGGCCGCATCCGCATCGGCGGCGAGGACGTGAGCATGCTGCCGCCGAACAAGCGGGACACGGCGACCGTGTTCCAGAGCTACGGCCTTTTCCCCCACATGAACGTGGCGGAGAACGTGGGCTACGGCCTGCGCATCCGCAAGGTGGCCAAGACGGAGATCGACGAGCGGGTCAAGCGCGTCCTGGCCCTGACGGGCCTGGCCGACTACGCGGAGCGCTCGCCCGGTCGCCTCTCAGGCGGCCAGCAGCAGCGCGTCGCCCTCGCGCGGAGCCTCATCGTGGAACCTTCGGTCCTGCTCCTGGACGAGCCGCTGTCCAACCTGGATGCCTTGTTGCGCGAACAGATGCGCGTGGAAATCCGGCGTATCCAGAAGTCGCTCGGCATCACCGCCGTCTACGTCACCCACGACCGCGTGGAGGCCATGAGCCTCTCCGACCGGGTCATCGTCATGAAGGACGGGGCGATCAAGCAGATCGGGACGCCTGAGGAGATCTACGAAGAAAGCGACTCCACCTTCGTGGCGGGCTTCGTGGGTAAAGTCGCGTTCTTCCCCGTAGAAGTCTTGGGCGGCGCGAAAAGCGGCTGGGACTGCAAACTCGGCGGCAAGACGGTGCGGGTTGCCCGGGCCGCCTCCGGCGTCGCCGCGGGGGGGAAGGCGGTCCTTATGGCCCGGCCCGAGTCTCTCCGCCTCGCGGAACGGGGGAGCGGCCACATCGAAGGGACGGTGCGCATGAACGTGTACCTGGGCCACAGCGTGGAGAGTTTCGTGGAGACGGCCTACGGCGAGGTCCTCGTCCAGGTGGACGATCCCGCATCCAAGCGCGTCTTCGGCGAAGGCAGCGGCGTATCGATCAGCTTCGAGCCGGACCGCGTCCGGCTCCTTCCGGAGGACTAGGCCATGGACGCACCCGTGCTCACCGACCTGGATATGGCGATACGCCTCGGCCTGAGCTTCGTCGCCGGGTCCGTCATCGGTTTCGAACGGTCGAGCCGCCACCAAGTGGCGGGGCTCCGTACCCACGTGCTCATCTGCGTCGGCGCCACGCTCCTCATGCTGCTTTCCATCTGGATTCCCCAGGAATTCAACATGTTCAAGAACGGCGATCCGGGGCGCATCGCGGCCCAAGTCGTCTCCGGCATCGGTTTCCTCGGCGCCGGCGCCATCATCCGCCTCGGCAACAACGTGAAGGGCCTCACCACGGCGGCTTCGCTCTGGCTCGTCTCCGCGGTCGGCCTCGCCATCGGGGCGGGACTCTACCTCGCGAGCGGCATGGCCCTCGGCCTGAGCCTCTTCACGCTGGTTGCCTTGGATGCGGTGGAGAAGCGCCTTTTCCCGACCGAGCGCAACAAGCTCCCGGAACTCTCGTACAAGGGCGGCACGCCGGACTCCAAGAAGGCGCTCGCGGTACTGGAATCCTTCGGCGTCCGCGTCCAGACCATGGACGTGGACCAGACGCTGGGGAAGG
>JAEWSV010000382.1 GCA_023398155.1 Spirochaetota bacterium | reverse complement strand
CTTCTACGGGAGCTCCGCATGCTTTCTCCTCGCGGCGCTTTCCTTCGCCGCCGCGCTCATCGACTTCACGTTCGTCCCTATCTTCCTTTGGGCTTTCGCCCTCGCCCTCGCGGCCGCCTCCATCCGCGATAGCCTGGTCGGTTTCTTCCTCGCGGGGCTTTCCCTTCTCCAGATACTCTCGGCGGCAGCCTCCGCCGTCGGTTCAGGAGAAGCCGGCACCGCACGCGTACTCCTGACCGACGACCTGGCCTACAATATTTTCTTCGCCCTCGTCATCTTACCGTTCCACCTGCTCTTCCGTCGCGCCGCCTGCCTCGCGCGATCGCGGTCGGGAAGTTCGCTCGCCAAGCGGGCGCTCTATTCAAGGATCCTGTTCTTTACCGGGACCGTCCTGACCATCCTGTCGTACGCATCCGATACGGCGAAGGCGGAGGGGCGATCCGCGCCTCCCATACGCGAACGGATCGATTCCTCCGGCGGCTTCGATTCTCCGCTGGCTCTCGACCTCACCTCTTCCACCTTCCTGGACCGTAGGACCGCGCGCATATCCGTAACGAGCGCGGAAGCGCCGCTCCGCATCGATCTCTCCTTCGAATCGGATGAAGCCGTATCCGTCTACGACGCGCCGGTCCCCTACGCTCTCTCGGACGACGGAAAGCGGGCGACGTTGATCCTCGGTGAACGTCCGGTCATGCCGCTGCGGCTCGAGCTCACCTTGCCGCTTTCGGCCAAGGGAATTCTCCGCGCGTCGGCGATCTATCGGCATCCGGGAAGCGCGGAGTCGCCGGGCCTTACCGCCGACGCGCTCATCGCGGAGACTTCGGCCGAGATCGGAGGCGGGAAGTGACCGCGGCGGTGTTCCACGCCGATCTGGACGCCTTCTTCGCTTCGGTGGAACAGCTCGACGACCCCGCGCTCCGCGGCCGTCCGGTCATCGTGGGCGCTCTCCCGGGACATCGGGGCGTCGTATCCGCCTGTTCGTACGAGGCACGCGCGTTCGGCGTCCATTCGGCTCAGCCCATTTCTACAGCCGCGCGGCTCTGTCCCCAGGCGGCCTTTCTCCCGGTCCGCATGCGCCGGTACCGGGAGGTATCCGAACAGGTTATGGCTATCTTCGGCGACTTCACCCCCGACGTCCGCCAAATATCCGTAGACGAAGCGTTCCTCGACATGAGCGGGACGGCGGGGCTCTTCGGCCCGCCGATCGAGGCGGCGGCCAAGCTCAAGGAGCGGATCAGACAAGAAACGGGGCTCGCCATCTCCATCGGCATCGGGCCGAACCGTTACGTCGCCAAGCTGGCCTCTGCCCGCTCCAAACCCGACGGGCTACTGGAAATACGCTCGGGCGGCGAAGAGGCCTTCCTGGATTCCCTACCCCTTTCAAAGCTGTGGGGCGTCGGGGAAAAATCCCTCGACCGGCTCATCCAAGTCGGACTGGATTCCATCCCCCGCATCCGCGCCATGGGGAAGGAAGCTTTGGAACGAGCGGTGGGCCGCGGCTTCGGCGAGTTCCTCTACCGCGCGGTGCGGGGCATCGATCCGGGCATCTTCGCGGACGAACAGAAATCCCGGTCCATGAGCGGAGAAACGACCTTCGAGCACGACGTGTCCGATCCGGAAGTGCTGGACGCCACCCTATTGGAACAGGCCCAGGAGCTCATGTTCCGCCTTCTAGAGGGACGTTTCCGATCCAAGACCGTGCACCTCAAACTCCGGTACTCGGATTTCGAGACCGTTTCCGCCCAAGAAACCTTGGATCGCGGTATCGTCTCCGCCGACGATATCCGGGACGCGGCCCGCACGCTTCTAGAACGGAAATGGGATCGCAGTAGGGCGGTCCGCCTGATCGGCATCGGAGTGATGGGAGTCGAGAGCGGAGAGAGCGTACAAAACGAGCTTTTTCCCGATCCCGGCGAACGCGTGGCCGCGGTGGAACGGGCAGTCTTCGATCTCAAGAAGGCGCGTGGAGCGACGGTTACCCGCGCGCGCCTCCTCGGCGGAGGGCGGAGAATCGAGCGGGGCTGATACGGCTAATCCAAAGCCCTTCCGATTTCTCTCGCGGCCTTCCGGAGATCGTTTTCCGCGGCGGTCCGCGACGACGATAAGGCTGCCTGGATAGCAGCTTCGGCGCTCCCGCCTCGGCCGACGCTCGTGAGCGCCGGCCGCGCGAGAGTGAGCGCGCCTTCGCCGAGGATGCGGATCCTCGTCCGGGCGGTGACGGTATAGATCTCGAACGAACGCCCGCGGTTGGCCATCCGGCCTTCTTCCTCGTATTCGGTGACCGCCACCACGAGCCATCCTCCGGCATCCGAAGCCGCGGCGGCGAATCCTTCGTCCGTGCCCGCCTCTATGGCGCGGGCTACCTTTTCCGACTCCGCGACGATCGGCAGCAGTTCCAATCCCGCAGTCGCGAGGCCGCGCGATACCGCATCCGCGAGCGGAGCGGAGGCGTCGATAACCGACGGGGCGGAGCCGGCCCGCCGTTCCGCGGCGAAGATCCGCGCCGCGCGCCGCGAGGGGAGATAGGTGAAATCCCGTATCACGGAACCGAACTTCCGGGCGAGGCCCCGGTTCTCTATGACGAGCGTCGCGCGGATGACGGCCGGAGCGTCAGCCCCGGAGATGGACCGGACCGTCGCGGAGGCTACGCCGTACGCGTCGGTCGTCACGAGCGCCGTCGCTTCTCCCGCGCCTTCCAGGAAGGAGAAGCGGATGGGAGCGTCGGCCACGACGGCCTTACCGGCCTCGTAATTGACCACGAGCCGCACGGCAGGATCGCGGCCCTTCCCCCGAGCGAGGTCGCGGATCGGAGGCGCCGATTGAACGCCGTCCTTGAGCCACGCGTCGGTAGGCTCGAGCGCGAGCCGCCCTTCGAGCGCGGTCAGCGACGCGTCCGCCTTCCTGGCGAGCTCGGCGCGTTCGGTTCTCCTTCCGG
>JAEWSV010000368.1 GCA_023398155.1 Spirochaetota bacterium | reverse complement strand
CTCCAGCATCCCGGTGATCATCGAAGCGGACTGCGCCCCGGAAAGGCTGTACTTCCCGTCGATGACCATGAACGGCACGCCGCGGATGCCCAGGCGGCGCGCCGCTTCTATGTCGGCTTCCACCTCTTCGGCGTAGGCCTCGCCGCCCAGGACCTCGCGGGCTTCAGCGGCCGGGATGCCGGCCTCGGCGGCCAAGCCGATCAGGGCCTCGTCGTCGGCCAGGCTTCCGCCTTCGGTGAAATAGAAGCGGAAAAGGCGCTCGCCCAACCGGGTCTGAGCGCGATGCGCGGCGGCCAGATGGTTCAGCCGATGAGCGTCGAACGTGTTGACGTACATGGCCCGATCGATATGGTATTCGAGCCCGTCGCGGGCAGCGAGAGCGCTCACCCGAGCGTTCATCGCCTCGGCCTCATCCAAGCTCACCCCGTACTTCTCCGCGAGCATCTCGTTGACGGTCCGATCGGGTTTCTCGGGGGCGTCCGGGTCGAGCTGGAAGCTCCGCCAGATCACTTCCGTCTCGTTCCCGTGGGCGAAGGCGGCCAAGGCGCCGGCGAGGCGCCGCTCTCCGATATAGCACCAGGGGCAGACGAAGTCCGCCCATATCTCGACTTTCATACATACGAGAATACGAATGAACGCGCCGGCAGGCAAATCCTACGCGGGAGCGGCCACCGAATCGCGGACCACGAGCCGTACGGGGAGGCGCACGTTCGCCTCCGGTACCGGCTCGTCCTTGATGATCTTCATGAGCAGGGAAACGGCGCACCGGCCCTTCTGCGCGACGTCCTGATGGACCGTGGTCAGGCGCGGACTCACGAGCCGCGCGAAGATGTTGTCGTCGAAGCCCGCGACCGATAGGCGCCGGGGAACCTCGAGGCCGCGATCCCTGAAGAAATTGATCGCGTCCGCGGCGTAGTAGTCGGCTGAGAAGAAGAGCGCGGTGAAGGGCATCGGATCGGCTATCAAGCGACGGTATAGCTCTTGCCGCTCTTCGCGGTTCCGCGACAAGGAAAGGAAGTTCTCGTCGCCCGCGGACAGCCCCGCTTCATCCATCGCCTGCCGGAACCCGCTGAAGCGCACGTGGTCGTTGCCCGGGAAGTCCTGGGTGCTCGCGAGGAAGGCGATCCGCTCGTGGCCCATGGAGACCAGGTACCTTCCCATCTCGTAGGCGCCCCGCCGGTCTTCAAGGCCGATGTTGTGGTAGGACTGACCGTCGTCCTCGAAATAACAATCGATGAAGACTACCGGCGTCTCTATGCTCTTCCGGATGGTGCTGCACGCCTCGCCCGGGACCCAGAGGAGGATGAGGCCGTCGAGCTTCCAGGTGGCGGCGAGGGCGAACACCTCGTCCAGGTCGGCGGTGGTGTGGATCATCATGAAGTACCCGCTCGCCCGTATCTCCTCCTCTATTACGCCGAGGATGGTGGACGTGAAGGGGTCCTCCAGGACGGTCTCGTCGCTCCGCGCCGCCATGAACATGATGACGCCGATGATGCGCGAAGCGCTGTGCGCGAGGATGATCGCGCCCATATTGGGCGCGTACTTTTCTTCTTTAAGGATCGCGCTCACCTTTTCCAGGGTGGCGGGGGAGACCTTTCCGGTATTCCCGTGCAGGACGTTGGATACCGTGGTCGGACTCACGCCCGCCAATCGCGCGATCTGCTTGATCGTTGCCATCGCTACCTATTTCAAGTAACCGAGCCACCTGTTTTGCTGGTCGATCATCCGGTCCACCATGGGTTCGATCTGCGATGCCTGGTGGACGACCGGATTCGCCAGCATCGCCTGGATCACCAAAGACTTCTTCTTGTGGATGATCGCCTCCGCGGTCAGATCATACACGCCGCAGTAGGCCCTGAGCAACGAGAGGTAGCCCTTCGGCACGCCGCGTATCGGCACGCCGGTGAGTCCCCGCTTGTCGATGATCGCCGGAACCTCCACCGCTATCCACGACGGCAGGTCTTCGAGGAGGCCGTCGTTCAAAAGATTCACGGCGCCCTCCTCAAAGCCGGCATTCCCCAGGATGCCGTCGATGATGGGGATGACCCGCTCGGCCGTGCGCAGGTGTATCTCGGTCCGCGGATTCTGCGTCAGCATGATCTTGTACACGTCGTAGAAATCCAGGATGCCGCGGTGGTCGGCCACGTCCCAAGCCCAGCCGAGGTACTCGCCGAAATGGCTGTCGGTGGTGATGGGCAAGAGACCGTAGTTATCCAGCATGAATTTCACGATCTTGCGGTCGGCCCATTCGTACCGGCTCTTCTTCCGCTCGCCGCTCTTTTCGAACTGCTCCGACTCGTCCAGCTTTCCCGTCTCGCGCCAGGCGTCCAGCATGTCGCTGTAGCCGCTCTCGTGCAGGAAGAACGCTTCCGCTTTCTCCCGCACCGCCGGGTACAGGTCTTCTCCGTTGCGCTTGTCCTTCGCCTCCAGCATGCAGCTGAAGTGGTTGAGGCCCGCGGCCTTGAAGTAGATATCCTCGATCTTCATGTCGAGCATGCGCGGCAGCCACCGGGAGAGCCAACCGATCTCGTGGCACATGCCGATGAACTTGGCCTCCGGATACGCCCGCTTCACCGTGGTGCAGATGGCGGTCATCGGGTTGGAATAGTTGAATATCCACGCGTCGGGACAGATCTCCACAGCGTCCTTCACGATGTCCAGGATCACCGGCACGATGCGGAGCGCGTGGAAGACGCCGCCCGGTCCGCCGTTCTCGCCGTACACCTGGTGCACGCCGTACTGCAGCGGAATCTTCCAGTCCTCGTCCCAGAGCTGGAAGCGGTTACCCACTTCGATAGACGAGATGATGAAGTCGGCCCCTTTGAAGGCGGCCTTGCGGTCGGTCGTCGCGTTCACCGTATACTTGAGTCCGTTCTTTTCGATGAACTCCCGCGCGACACGCAGCGTTACGTCCAGGGCCTGCGCGTTGATGTCGAGCAGGGTTATCTCGCTCCCCGCGAGCTTAGCGCTGTTGAAAATGTCTCCGAGCGTACCGCAGCCGAACTGGGCGCTGCCAGCTCCTACCAAAACGATCTTCATGTTTCCTCCGCGTTATTTTATGGAACCTTCTACCATTCCCTTGATGATGTAGCGTTGCGCGAACAGATAGAGCACGATGACGGGCAGCATCGCGATCAGGGTCGAGGTCAGGATCAAATCCCACTGCTTCAGGTACGCCCCCGCGAAGGCCGTGACGGCTATCGGTATCGTCTGGACGATGCCGTTGGAGCCGAGTACCAGGAGGGGCAGGAGGTAATCGTTCCAGATCCAGATCCCGTTCAGGATGAGGACCGTGACGATGATCGGCTGGAGCAGGGGGAAGACGATCTCGAAGAAGGTCCGCTCGCGGGTGCAGCCGTCGATGGTGGCGGACTCCTCCAGCTCGTACGGGATGTTCTTGATGAAGCCGTGGAACACGAAGACCGAGAGCGGGCAACCGAAGCCGAGATAGGCGAACACGATCCCGGGGACGGTGCCGAGCATCTTGAAGCCGGCTACGTCGCCGAGGATGCGCATCCAGCGGACGAGCGGATACATGAGGACCTGGAAGGGAATCACCATGGCCGCGACGAAGGCCATGAACAGGACCGCTGACCACGTGGTCTTACTCCGCACGAGCACCCACGCGCACATGGAAGAGAACAGCACGATGACGACCAATGAGAAGAAGGTGATGACCGCGCTGTCAACGAAGGCGCCCGGATAACCCACCGTCGGATTGTTGAAGATGAGGCCCACGTTGACGAGCAACTGTCCCCAATCGGAGGGAAGCGCTATCGCGTTGAAGATGATTTCCTTGGAGGTCTTCGCGGAATTGAGGACGACCATGGCGAAGGGCACCATGAAAAGGACGAAGAGCAGGATCGTCACCGCTTCCAGGACGATGCGGGCTCGCTTGGCCGTGCTGCCTTTTTTGAGAGGACGTTTCGCTTCCATCACATCTCCACCTCTTTCTTCTTGCTCATGTACACCTGTACGAGGGAAACGATGACGAGCGCCAAGAAGAGGACGACCGCCTTGGCCTGCGCCTCCGCCATCCGGTTCGCGGTCGCGGTGTTGAAGATGTTCATGGCGAGGAGCTGGCTCGCCTTGACCGGCGCATCCAGGAACCGGGTGGCGGGACCGCCGTTGGTGAGCGTCAGGTTCATATCGAACTGCTTGAACGAGGTCGTCAGCGTCAGGAACAGCGAGATGGTGAAGGCGTTCGCCATCATCGGGATGAGGATGCGGAATATCCGCGTGTGATATTTCGCGCCGTCGACGCTGGCCGCCTCCATGATGGAAGCGGGGATGCTCTGTATAGAAGCGACGTAGATCAGCATGATGTATCCGGCGTACTGCCAGGTGTTCACCGCCGACATGGTCCAGATGACGGTGTTGGGATTGCTCAGGAAGGATGCCTGCAAGAACGGTATGGACAGGTTCTTGCCGATCGCGACGAGTATGCTGTTCAGGATGAATTGCCAGATGTACCCGAGGACGATGCCGCCGATGAGGTACGGCACGAAGAAGCCCGCGCGGTAAAAATTGCGCAGCTTGAGATTGCTGGTCACGATGAGCGAGAGGATGAAGCTCACCACGTTGACGAAGACGATGTTGATGACCGTATAGGCGACGGTTATCAGGAACGAATACAGGAAATCGGGAACCGAGAATAAATTGGCGAAGTTTTTCAAGCCGACGAAATTGACGGAATTGTTCACGCCGTTCCAGTCGGTCATCGAATAGTAGAGGCCGAAAAAGAAAGGCACGAGGATGATCATCGTGAAGGCGACGACGCACGGCGCGACGAAGACCACGTTGACGACGGTGTTTCGCTTCATTGTCACTCTCCCGAAGGCGGTACGGAGTTGCCGGAAAAACGGGGCCGCCTTTTAGGGCGGCCCCGCGATTCGAACTATTTACATTTTCGGAAGGCCGGCGACCGCCTTCTTCATGTCCGCGATGAACTGATCGAGGTTAGCAGGGTTCTGGGCGAACAGGTCGAAGATGGGGCCGAAGACGTTCTGGCCGGCGCCGTCGGGGAGCATGCCGAAGAACACGCCGTAGTTGCCGCCGCGGGCGTTGGCTTCCATGAGCGCCTGGCTGAGCTGTCCGGCCGGCTTGAGGGTGACGGACTTGAACGCGGGGATCATGCCGGCTTGGTTGACCATGTAGTCGTGGCCGTCGGGACTTCCGGCGATGGAAGCGAGGAAGGCCTTGGCCGCTTCGGCGTTCGGGCTCTTCGCGTTCACGCAGTACCAGCTCGGGGCGAAGAGGTACAGGCCCTTCTCCTCGGTGTCCAGGAAGGCGTGGGGCGCGTAGCCGATCTTGAAGGTGACGCCGAGCTGCTTGAGGTTCGGGTCCACCCAGTTGCCTTGGTGCAGGAAGGCGGTCTTGCCCTGGGCGAAAGCGCCGACCTGATCGTCGTAGCTGCCGTTCAGGAGGATCTTCTTGTCGGCGTACTTGAAGAGGAGCTGGAGGTACTTCGCGTACTGGGCGAAGCGGGCATCGTCGAGCTCGCCCTTGAGGGCCTTCTCAATGACGCTGGTGTCGTCGAACGCGAGTCCGCCGCCCCAGTAGCAGGCCAGGTTGTGCTGGGCCGCGACCCACCACATGCCGCCGGCGACGGAAGCCGCCATCGCGACCGGCGCGTCGATACCGAGCTCGGCCTTCTTGGAATCGAGGAGCTTCAGGGCCTTCTCGTAGGCGGCGCGGGTGGTGAGGGTAGCGGGGTCGATCCCTGCCTTGGCCAGGATGTCGGCGTTGTAGGCCAGTCCGTAGCCTTCTATCGCGACGGGGAAGCCGACGATCTTGCCGTCCACCTTCATGGCCAGGTCCGTATCCTTGACCCAGCTCTCGGCGCTCAGGTCGGCGATGTAGTCCTTCCAGATCTGGTAGCCGCCGAGGCCTTCGATCATGAAGATATCGGGCATCTGGTCCGACTGGGCCTTGGCCTTCATGGCGCCGCCGTAATCGCCGCCGCCGCCGAGGGTCTCCACCTTGACGGTGACGCCGGGATTCGCCGCGGAATACTTAGCGGCGTACGCGTCGAGCGCGTCCTTGATCTCCACCTTGAGCTGGAACATGTTGATCGTCACGTCTTTCGCCTTGGCGCCCTTGGAGCCGCCGGAGCAAGATGCCGTGGTCAGCAGCACGGCGAGGATCGCGCCGATCGCCAAAACGCTTGACACCGTTTTCTTCATTTGCCTTCCTCCATCCTTTATATCCCCAGTCGCAACTGGCAGGTGTTACGTCACACCTACGTGCAGTATAGCACGCTTCCTAAACCGGTCAAGTAAAAAGTGCAGGAAGGGGGATGGGCGTTACGGTATGACGCGGCGGCGCCGCCCGCGCGATCGGCCGCGCCCTAGCGAGCGCGGCGGTCGCCGGTAGCGCGGCGGTCTTCGGCGGCGACCCGGCGATCGCCCGGTTCGGCCCGCCGATCGATGGAAGCGAGCCGGCGGTCGGGACCTTCGTACGCGTCCTCTCCGCCGATGCCGCGCCGGTCCAGGGGGGAAAGCCGCCGATCCATATCATCGATCCTTCGGTTCAAGCCGTCGAAACGGCGATCCGATCGATTCGCCCTGCGATCGGCGTCGGCCGCGCGGCGATCCGTTTCAACCGTGATGCCCGCGTCCGCGTGTTGGGTGTTCATAGCCGGCCCTCCTCCGGGAATGGGGATGTACGATATCGGCTCGAGTGTATCACGGGCCGACCGAAGAAAACGGGAGGAGTTCCGGACACGTTCAGCCGAGGATTCCGGCCAGCCCCTCCTTCAGGCCTTTCGGCTTCCGGCCGAGCAAGAGCGCCAGATCGGGGCTCTCATGAGAGAGGGTGCCCGCCGCGACCGCCTGTTCCAGCGAAGCGACGAAGGCGGCCGCCTCCGGAGGAAGTCCGACCCGGACGAGGCTCGCCTTCCGTTCCTCTACCCCGACGGCCATATAAACCACGGGCTTGCCGAGGAGCTCGGTCGCGGCCCGCGCCAAAGCTTCGTAGTCCCACGCCTCCCCGGCGAGTTCGTAGACCTTGCCCGTTTGTACCTCGCCGGTCAGGATCCGCGCGGCGGCTTCCGCGTATTCGCTCCGCGTAGCCGAACAGATCCGCCCCGCGCCGGCCGCGGCTTCTATCGAACCCGTCGCGGACGCCTGTTTGAGATCGTTCGCGTAATTCTCCGTATACCAGTTGTTCCGCGCGACCGCGAAGGGAATCCCCGCCCCCTTGAGCAAGGCCTCGGTGGCCACGTGCTCGCCGGCGAGCGGATTGGAGGTCGTATTCGCGCGTGCGATGCTCGTGTAGACGATGAACTTCACGCCCGTCTTCATGGCGGCTTCTATGACGTTCCGGTGTTGATCGATCCGTTTCCCGAGTTCGCTCCCGGAAACCAGGAGGAGCCGATCCGCGCCCTTGAGGGCCCGCTCCATGGCCATGCCGTCCTCGTAGGCGGCCAGGCGGACCTGGACGCCGAGGGCCTTAAGCGACGCCGCCTTGCCTTCGTTCCGGGCGACGGCGATGATGGAGGCCGCGGGGATGTTCCAATCCAGCAGGCGCCGGATAGCCGTCGCGCCGAAGGGACCCGTGGAGCCCGTGATCGCGTACGTCATGATTCACTCCTGTACCTTGAGCAGGATGCGTCCCCTGCCGTGACCGGTCTGGCTGAGATCCTGAGCGGATCCCGCGTCGGCGAGGTCGAAGATCGGGCCGACTGCCGTGACGAGCTTTCCGGAACCGAGGAGCTCGGCGATCTGCGCCAACGGTCCGCTGCCCTTATTCCCCGCGGCGCGCGCGGCGATGCCGGCCTCCGCGGCGCGTTGGGCGTTCGGCGTCCCCGCCGTCGAGAGGAGCGTGCCGCCCCTCCTGACCAGGGAATACGCGTCCTCGAGCGCCGTTCCCCCGGCGGTGTCGATGACGAGGTCCGCCTTCCCCGCCAGGGACGCGGGAGCGGCGGTCGCGTAATCCACCGCCTCGGCCCCGAGGCTCTCCACGAACGCGAGGTTCTTGGCGGAGGCGAGGCCGGTGACCGCCGCGCCCTTGAGCCGGGCGAACTGGACGGCGAACATGCCCACGCCGCCCGCGGCGCCGACGACTATGACCGAGCTGCCGGCGGTTATTCCGGCCTCTTCCACGACATGCCACGCCGTCAGGGCGCCGAGGGGAACGGAGGCCGCCTGCTCGAATGAAAGCGCGTCGGGTATCGGCGCGATGGAGGAGGCCTTCGCGACGACGAATTCCGCGTAGGTCCCGTTCGCGCTTCCGAAGACCCGCTGCCCGACGGAAAAGCCCGAGACGCCGCTTCCGAGCGCTTCTACCGTACCCGCGAAATCCTTGCCCGACACCGAGGGGAACTTCACCGGCATGAAATCCTTATAGAGCCCCGACCTAAGTTTCCAGTCGATGGGATTGACGCCCGCGAATTCGACGCGCGCGAGCACCTCGCCGGCTCCCGGCTCGCTCCGCGGTATAGTCTCAAGGACGAGTTTCCGGCTGACGCCGTATTCGTGGTATCGGATAGCCCGCATGGTTGGATTCATGATCGCCTCCCATTACTATAGTGAACGCGCCGGCCGACCGCCGGCGGTTTGACTTCAAAGGTGCGTGAAAAAG
>JAEWSV010000338.1 GCA_023398155.1 Spirochaetota bacterium | reverse complement strand
GAGCCAAGAGAGGCCGGCTTGCGCCCCTTCCAGGATAAGGAGGGGGAACAGTTTCTTGTCGTCGCGGAGGGGGAGACCCCACTCCTCGTCATGGTATCGGATATAGTCGGCGTCCGTGCCGCACCAGTGTAATTTATGAATGATATTGATAATCCTGTTACATGCCTCCTACGCATTACTAATCATTGCTCTATCATAACTTATAAAAGGAAAAAGCTCTGTTTATTGTGACGATTGAAAGGCCCAAGAACACCCTGGAAACAGCTGGAAAACGGCGTTCTGGGAGCATTTTCCAGCTGTTCTGTTACCTTTGTGTTACCAAGAAAGAAGGGCCGACGAGAAGTACGTCCGTTCATGGACTCGGGCTACGTCCTTCCCCTAAAAAGGACGCTACTTGGAAGGCTTTGAGTCCCGAGGCTGTTTCTCCGGCGCCGTCTTGAACCAATAATCATCATCACCGGGATCGGTAATGATCGGCTTCCCTCCGGTAAGCTCATTCCATAGTTCATCTGCCGACTTCTTGAGTTCGTCTGCGTTTTCAGTAGCTTGTTTACCTGCCATGATTAACTCCTGTTCAAACGAGCTACAAGCATTTCACCGACCTTTCGCGATATGCTTCGCGGGTTCGGAGAAACTGTATATTCCGACCAGGACTCTGCTATGAACTCTTGAACGCTATTCGTTGCATAACCTGACAGCCCAAACCTGATGTCGTCCTTCGAGAGTGATTCCCAGTACGATAATAGGGCCCCATCGCTCGAGAGTCCAGTTACATCATCGAGAGCGTGCCCCATTTCATGCCGTGCAACAGCCGTAATGGTACCTGTACCTTGTGGGAAATGGCCGCTCTGCATATCTCGCTCTACTAGAGCTCTGAAGGAATTGTAGTCCGTAGCGTACTTGTCATTGATTGAGACCCCTTTGAATCCTTTCATGGGGGAATATTGGGCGATACTCCCCGGCTTTGGGATATACCCGTTCTTTCGTAACATCCCATCTATTTCTTTCCTTGCAAGTACGGCTGCCTTTTTTTCGTCGAATCCTACTGCGGTATATGTTGGGACGCGCTCCTTAATCCACCACGTACGTATCCGAGAGTTTCGTTCCTTTATTGAACCAAAGAATTGCATCGAAGATCTTGCCTTTGGATATTTTTCCATATCTTCCTTCAGTCCTTCAACCAATTCTTGGACTACATCAATATCAAAACCTTTGAATGAACATGAATCGGCAAGCTTTGATTCTATTACCCACACCTCTGCATCAGATGTTTTCTTAAATATTGGGACGGTGTCCTTTGGTTCTTTCTCGGTAGTAACAGGCATTGAAGACGAACTTATTTTTGCAGCTTGAGAGATCCCCTTTATCCGATAGCTCTTCAAACCCAACTCCTTAGCGAACTCCTTGATGTCACCGATCAGGCCATATTCTTCCGCACGCTGGATCATTTGCGGCGTGAGCATGTAGAAACTTCCCGTCTTGATCGGATTTCCTCCAAACCCATCCCTCGACCCGGATATTCCCCGCAGCTCCTCGTCATCTGTCGGCTTCCAGCTGTTGTTCTGGGCCCGAAGGGCGTCCGCCTCTCCTTTGAATACCGCGCGAACCGTCGACCTGCAGTTGAAGTGGAGCGGAGGCCAGTTGGATTTCCAAAATGGATGCGTCGCAGGGAGTACCACGCCATTCCTCTGCGCGCAGATCGCGGTTTGGCGCGAGTCCTCGATTCCGATAAACTCAAGGTATTCAGGATTGGACTTCATGATCTGTGTCGCACGGCCTGCGTTGTAGGCGGTCTGCACATTTGTTCTATAGACGGTTTCCCAATACCAAGGGGATGACCCTAATCCAGCGACGTCTTCCGCCTTTGCGGCCGTCCAAAACTTGGACAGCGACGTGCCATTTTCAACGGCAACGATTACGTGCTTTCTGATTCTCTCAATTGCATCCGGGGCGGAAAGTGCCGCTACGGTGAAGGCGCGAAAGCGGACTTGTTCCTCAAGCGCAGACCATTCTGCTTTGGTAAGTGGCACGCGGGACTTCATGAACTTGACGGCTTCATCAAAGGGGATTGCTGCATAATCGCCGTCGTCCGCGAGATCCAAAGGACTCGCGGCATGGTCAATCCCGAGGAGATAGGACGAAAGGATGAGTTTCTCTGTTTCCCTAACTAAAGCCGGATCCGGAGCTGTGTACTTTGGAGTCGTGAGTGTAGCAAGAGCCGGGCCCCCTCGAGAATCGACCGATTCCATCCAAGAAGCAACAATGCCGCGAATTCTCCTTAGAATATTTTGTTCGAAGCTCGCCGCCGTTCGGTCCAGTTCCTTCGCGGCGGCAAGCTCGTGCTTCAAAATATCGTCAACGGTCGCCTGGGCGGAGCTTTTTTTTTACTGTCATCACTCAAGGCAAAGGAGGAGGGCGCCGAGTCCTCAACGACGAAAACATCGTCCGGGTCGGATATCTTAGGACGAGGAAGCCCATACCGCGTATATAGTTTTTCTTTTGAAACGGGGACCTTCTTCTCTATCGCCTTCATCACCTCATCGAAGGTCGCATAGGATTCAAGGTCGAACGCGCCCTTCGGTGCAGGTACTCCTTTCCCGAAATTGACCTCCACCGTCCAATCGATGAGCTGCTGCAACGTGCCCTGAAGAGCCTTTGCATCTCCATGACACACGCGAACCAGATTAGCGTCGTGGACCGTCGCTTGTGCCCTCGTTCCGTATTCGCCTTCCTGGGTCGAAAGGCTCTGTGTGGTTAGGGCGAAAGATATCTCCTGGTTGCAGGTTTCAATGAGGATCTTATGATCCGCAAGATTCCCGGACATGCCGAGAACTTCGACGGATTTTACGTTCGCTAACGCGAGGCCCGATCCGTTCTCGACCTGTTCAAGAGTCGATGATATAACGTTCGCCGCGTCTTGCGCCTTCTTTTCATCCGGGGCATCGAATAGCGCCGCAATGGAGGGAACTCCGCACTTTCTGGCCGCAGCGAGCCAGAACTCCCAACCGAGTTGTTTGAACTTCCACGGCCAGTAGCACATGAGAAGGTCGGAGGTCCCATAAGGGTTTTCAGCCCGCGGGTTGTTGCGGTAGATGAGGTATTTGTTTGGCTCGGATAGGACTCGATACCCGGAAGTCCATACGGGAGTCCAAATCGACTTCCGCCCTCCGGGAACCTGTATGTAATCCGTCTTGAAAACGATCTGATCGCTTTTCCGGTTACGAACAGAATCCGGGGTCCAGTATCCGTTCTCTCGCGACCAAAGAACCTCGGAAAGGGAAAATCCGTATTCGATCGCTGAAAGAAATTCCCTGATGTCGTTCTCCCAGTTTAGGTTCTCCAGCAGGTTATCCTTCACGAAGGCATATACCTCATCGGAGGCGTTCGCTTGATCAATCACAAAGGGGAATGAGGCTACGATGTCCTTTCGGATGCGAAGGTGCGAACCGATCTTTGCGTCAAGCAACATCTCGTCGACGGTAGCGAAGAAGCTACCCCGGTCCGAGATGAACGAGGCCGGGTTTGGAAGGTAAGAGATCACCGACCAGAACTGTGACGGCTCGATGATTTCCATTGCGAGATGCTTAGTATCCACGGCGGAACCTCTGTAGGGTATTGGTGAGTTTTGAGGCCCTTCCGAGCACGAACCCCATGGGAGTTGCAGGCCCGGAACTTACGATCTTGACCGCATAGGCAAGAGCGTCGCACATATCGTCGAAGCGCCCTTTCGGAAAGGACGCCAACTCGTCTATCAGATCCTTCGCGCCGTTCTTCCTGATGCGGATGATTCCGTTTTCAATCAAGGGGGATATCGATCGCACCCGAGCTATTTTCGAATCCGTCCCGGCTTTGACTTTGCGTATAGGCAGATACACGTTTTGTTCTGCGGCCATGCTGGAAACGTAGTTCGCGTAGATGCCGGAGAAAGTGACTTCCTCCCAGGCGATCAACTCGTATGCGTATTTCGAATGTTTAATGATCAGCTGTTGAACGGTCTCGGATTCCGAGCAGACCTTGGCCCAAGTGTCCAACTCCCAGATGCGACCCAGGCGATCGACGCCAAGCGTCAGGATAGCGGTACGGTCATGCTTCCCCGTGGCGGGATCGACTCCTCCGAATATCCTCAGGGTTTCCAATGGAGGAAGTTCATCGGTGGTATACCAGTTGGTTTCAATCCATTCCGGCTTGATTATTCTCTCTTCATCGGACAACGGTTCGTTGCGATACTCAGTAGAGAAGACATCAAACCCAAGTTGCGCTTGCTTTTCCGCTAAGGCTTCCTTCGACCAATGTTCCGGCCAAAGAGGCTCTCCATCCGGCCGGTAACAATCCAAGCGCACGGCGATCCATCGTTTGAGGGTCCCCTCTTCAAGCTCTCTCATAAGCCTGGAAATGGGATCGTCCGAATGAAAAATGGTGTTCACCCAGATGATGAAGGCCGTTTTTCCCAAATTGAATACAACCTTCTTGAGCCACCTGGAGATCCCGTTCCGCAAAGTTGGAGAGTCAACCGCCGAATCCTTAAGGATGTCGTCAAGGATGATGAGGTCAGGGCGATATTGACGAAACCGCGTGCCTCGCATGGAAGCGCCAGCGCCTTTTGCCTGGATGCAGGATCCGACAGTTAATTCAAGCCGGTCCTTCCTCCATTCTTTACCGCGAAGATCGCCGAAGTCCTCAAGGATTGCTTCGTTTTCCTCCAGCTCGATCTTGATGTTGGTGAGGTTCTCGACCGCCGATTCGGCCGCCGCGCCGATGAGGAGAACGTACCTGCTTTTCCCCGATAGGACTCTCCAGAGGGTATACGCGAACGACCACCTTACCGTCTTTCCATGTTCGCGAGGCTCGACGAACATGGCGCCGGCAAGGCGTTCGGTAGGAACAAGGTACTTGTGGTACTTTTCGTGTACGAACCTTTGGAGCTGTTCCACCGTCCACGGAGAAAGGGATTGCGTATTCGCGACGTCGTAGAGCACTTCCTGATACTCGGCCGGATCAGTAAAAAAGTAATCTCCGAGATAGGTCCTGCAGAAGAAACCGAAGTCCTCTTTAGCTCGCTGCACGCGTCGGTTTTTGACCAGCGCTTCTTTGTTGTTTCCGACGAGTTCGGCGATCAGCGACTCGCTCATGCGGCCGGCGCCTCCATGCCGCCCACGAGCATGGTCATCCGCTCCAGAACATCCGGATGGTTCCTCAATTCCTGCTTGAGGGTGTCGAGGACGGCCTTCTTGGCGGCCTCGAATCCGTTCTGGTACTTCAGTCGAAGCGATGCGACACGGGTCTGTGCCGTGGCCATCCTACCGATCGCGAGGGCGGCTTCCCCTGGATCGTCAAACTCGATTGATTCGATGCCCTGGACCTCGCGGTAGAGGAGGCCGGTGAACTTGGCGATTACCGCCTCTGCGATGTCCGTATTCGGGCTAGCTCTATAGGCTTCGAGCATGACACGAGCCTCTTCGGATACGGCCTTCAGGTCTCCGGCCTGCTCCTTCGCTGTCTTATACGAGCGTCGGATAGCCTCGCGGCTGATGTCGATCCCTTCGGCGCGCAGGGCTTCCGCGATCTGGACGTGGGTCATCTTGTCATCGTCGTGCATGGAGACGATGCGTTCGATGAGGTCGTTCAGGTCAGCTTTCGATCTGCGGCCCATGGTTCACTCCTCTGCGACGATGGTGATGCCTGCGTCGGAAGTAGTACCGTCGCAGAGATCGATGCCGGCGGCATTGATGGTGTAGGTGGCAAGCTTTTCCAATTTTCGGGCGGGGTGCGGAACCTCGCGCTTATCGACGTACTTTTTCGACGCTAGGTATTCGAGGGCGTCGATGATGTCCTCGCGGCGGTGGTACTCGTAGTAGATCCCGACGACCGTCATGGCGTCCGTTCCCTGAGGGAAAAGCTCTCTAAGGAATTGCAGGATCTTCCCGCGAAGGATGTTGTCACGAATGGCCATTACTCTTCTCCTTTCTTCATGGCTATCTTGATGATCGAAGGAATCAACGCGGTCATGTCCGTCCGTACGCCCCGGATCTCCTCCCCGAGATTGTTCCGGAGATCATTCATATCGGTACGCCATCCGCCGATGTCCTTGTAATGCGTTTCCCGCGGAAGGTAGTCGCGCTCGATACTTGCAAATCGTTCCGCATGCTCGGCGAATCGCTTCTCGGTCTCTTGCCGATGCTCAGAGAGGGCTTTGTTGAATTCCGCTGCCCGCACCGCGTCAGCCGCTGCGTTCTTGTCGAGCTTTCGGATCAGCATTGCGACTAAAGCGGTCAGGACCAGAAGGGCGGGGAAAGTCCCGTACTCCATCAGCTTCGGAATCAAGATGACCAGATCCATGCCTCACCTCACGTTGTCGTAGATCATCATTGAGAGCGCTCCACCGACGAATCCGTAAATTACCCAGCGGATCACCGTCCCAACAGTCGGCCGCTTCTCCGCCTTTACAGCGCGCTTGAGCGCATCATCGAAGTGGGGCTTCCATATGTTCCTGCCGTCTATGCGGCCGTCCTTGTAGCCTTCGTCGTACGACTCGCCGGCGGCCGCCGCTGCCTCGTCCTCAGCTGCCCTGATGATCTCCGTCACCTCGTCGCCGCGATACCACCCCTCGGGATCTATCCCGTACTCGTTTACGTGCGGACTCGGCGAGGGCGTCACGTCGTTCGCGCAGAGCGGCTGCGCGAGGAGAGCGATCGACAAGATCGCGAGCATCGGCGTCTTCAAGGTGTTCCTCCTGGGCGAAGGCCGCGGCCGCGGCCGGGTCGGTATAGTTTGATCGCCTACGTAATAGGATGGCGGCCGCCGCCGCTCCCGCGGCGATACCGAGGAGCGCGATCACGCCGACGGCGATGAGCGTTCCGGCCCCGTTCATGCGGGATCTCCCGGCTGGTCGCCGAAGGGATAATCACCGCGGCGCGATCGTTGGCTCCGAGCGCCGAGGCCGCCCGGTCCGAATATCGCCTCCATGATGAGGGAGACGTCCACCGTCCCGAAAATGATCACTACGAAGCCGCCCACCTTGATGAGGTCGTCGACTTTGATATCGATCAGCGCGAGTCCTTTGAGGGCGAGGCCCCCAAGCACGATGATCACCGCAAGGATCTTGGCGCCGAGCGAAAGCGGCTTGCCTTTGAGCCGAACCATCGCGTCCTCCTACAGACCCAGCACTGCGGCGGGATCCATCCAGATCGCCCATCCGTTCGTTCTTCGGTCCCAGGCGATGCACTCGTAGGGGCCGAGCTTGGTCGCGCCGTATTCCCTCATCCAACCCTTGTGCTTCCCACCGGACGCCTTGACGAGTTCGTCTTCTGTCCAGTACTCGCCGGGCGTGCCGCCCTGTGCGATCAGGGCCGCGTCTAGGGTCTTGTTACGGCCTCCGATAGCCACGAGTTCTATGTGGGAATGCTCCGGATAATTCGAGTTCACGGCGACAGATTTGCCGGCGGCCCCCTCGGGCGCGATTATCATGCCCGCGGGAATGGGGCGCTTGGCGGAGACGAGATCGAAGAATTCCGAGTCGAACTCTTCGCAGTGGGCAATCCGGATTTCATATCCGGCGTAGATGAGGCGGATGAGCGTTCCGAAAGCCGGCGTTGACGGAGCCTCGAGCACCGCACCTCGGGCGGTCATCGGGCAATAGACGAGACCGTCTCCTCCCGAGCGATCGAGGGCGCGGTGGAAGCGGTAAACGTGCAGGGCGGGATCAACGTCATGGCCGAACCGCGTGGTTATGACGGCTCCGGGGCGTACCGGATGGATCGCCTGGTCCGAAGCCGCCCCCGAGGATTCATTCTGAATGGTGTCCTCGGGGGCCTCGCTCAAGACTTCGTTATCCGAAGCGGCTTTTCCTCTCTTCATACTCGTGCCTCCCGTTCGCTCGACAGCGTAGCCCGTAGAAGCTGCCTGATGCTCAAGCGCGGATAAAACAAAACCCCGGAGTGATCCGGGGTTTTGCTTCGCATATAGAATCTGTTTCATCGGTGAAATAGCCAGCTCCGTATCAATACGATTATGAGATCAACAATGAATCGTCCAAGTTCCCATAAGCTACCGGCGACTATCACCGCGAACGAGATCGCGACCAAATCTTTCGTCGTCATATGCGTCTCCTTTCTTGGTTTCGCCATGATTAAGCTCCTATCATCGCGGGCCCTGCGGCTCCGCTCATTCCGTGCTGAAGCTCAATACGTTGACCATCCTGGTAGCCGGAGCGGTAATCATGGGCAGAGGAGCGTTTCACGGCCTCTCGTGAAATCGCCTTGCACTCCTGGAGATCGTCGTAGCGTTTCATGTATGATTCCATGGCCGCCTCATCTTCAGGCGATCCTGCGAACCGGCTAAGCTTCTGAACCACGGTAAAAACCCACCCAAGGCAGTACGCATCGGCTCGTCGAACCTTTGTGCTCGGCCTGCATCTGTAGAGCGTCTTGACGTACTCTGCGCGGCAGGACCTAAGCTTCCGCAAAAGGACCGTCGCCATATGGGTGCATATCTTGGTTCTATGTGCGGGGCCTATGAATATCCAACATCGGATCTCTCGAAAGCGGCCCTCATCGATGTCGTAACCGTGAATAACCCTGCACCCGAATGTCCGTCCGAGTTCGGAAACGAAATAGACCTCATGCTTCGGAGGCCGGCGGCCGCCGACTCTCCGAAGTTTTTCTTCGACGATGTCCGCCGCGGAAACCGCCTCCTTGTCGATCCCGTATTCCACCATGAGCGCCTGCGCCCGTGCGAGCGCCGTCGCGGCCTCGTTCGCATTCGGAGACGCGGAAAGGGCTAAAAGCTTCTTTATCTTGGTGAGGATGTCCATTTCCGCCCTCCCCTAGAATAGACTTCGCTGCGATGCTTCGAATCGTATGGCCGCTATCTCGAAGAGAACATCTTGCAGCTCGGTCACCGCGGATTCGGCAAGGGCGGCGATATGGGAGCTGTGAGCCGATAGGGAGACGGACTCCCGTTTCCGCTCGGCAATTTCTCCGTCAATACCTAGGAATCTCTGCACGGCTTCCGATGGTTGCTTTCCTATCACGATGGCGGTGCTCATGCGCAGGCTCCTAAATCGAACAGCTCGAGCTGTTTCATAGATTCGAGCCCCGGCTGCACATACGGATTAGATCGACTCTGTTTATGTTCCACTCGCCGCTTTCGTCCTTGTAGGCCGGTAGCTGATGGTCGTAGATCATCCGGTATACCGATATCGGGGCAAGGGCTAAGGCATTCGCTACTTCCGAAACCGACATGATCGCCGGGAGCGATTCCAGCTCCTTCTTGAGTTCTGGACTCAGCATATGTGTTCACCGCCTGAGAAAATACACGCCAGACCACCCTGACCTTTACGGCCTCGATTCGGCCCATCGCGAGAAGGTAATGGACCTGGTAATCCGTAAGTCCAAGGGTTCTCGCCGTCGCTCTGACCGTCAGGAACATGAGGGCCTCCTTGCGTCCTTGTGGTCTGGGTTGATCCCCGCCTTCCAGCAGATGTCGCGCAAGGCCAGGATTACGGCGGATGCCTTGTTCTTCTTCAGGAACGCGATGTCATCGACTTTTCCGATCCGATGAATGATGGCCCGTAGCGATTTTTCGTCCTTCGCTCTCATGGCCAATCTCTGCAGACCGCGGATGTAATATTCCTGCCTAAAGGTGATGTAGTCGGGATTCCTGCTTTCCGTGGCTCGCTGCTTGTTCTCGGAGGAGTCGTTCGCGTGATGGCTGTATTGGAATCCAAGTAGCTTGAAGGCGTCCATGACGAGATTGAACTGATCCGCGGTTGCAATATCTTTGGAACTTCCAGCTCCCGCTCCGGCGAGGATCCCGCGATACGCGTCCTCGTCGATGCCCGTCTTTTTCCGCGCCACATGGATTATCCTTATCCAGTCCGTATTCACGCTATTCCTCCTCCGTGTAGTTAAAAGGCGAGACCGGACGTCCAGGGCGGTCTCGCCGCCCCGCTACGCCGACCTCTTGGACAGTTCTTGGTTCACGAGATCCCGCTTCGTCTCGACATAGAAGTCTTCGCGGCTCTTCCGAACGGCCTCGACCTTGGAAAGCGTGTCGTCCGTCAGACCCAGCATGGCCTCCTTGTCCGGCTCGATCCGAACGCGTACGTATTGGTCGAGGCCGATCTTCTTGAGAAGCTCGGCCGTTTGCTGAGTGCAAGAGATCGCGTCAGGAGCCTTTCGGAATCCGAGGGTCCCGAAGGGCCGATCGAGGGACTTGCGGTCCTTGAACAGCTCGCCCCGGAAGTACGCCGCGTAAGACTTGAGCGTCTCGTGGCAGCTTTTGTAACGGTCGCGCAGCGCCTTTCCGTCCGCGGCCGCCTTTTCCTTGATCTTCGCGATCTTTTCGTTTGCGGTGTTGTCGATGTATTCGATGTCCGCCTCGATTTCGCACATCTCCTTGAGGATCGCATCGGCCTCTTCCAGGCTCTTGATCGTCGCCGCGTTGCTTTTCGTTCGCGCCATGCTCTGCTCCTTTAGGCTGCGGGATTGCCGCTCGATGGCGGCGGGGTGGTATCGGGCTTCTCGGTTCCAAGGACTCTGCTCATCGCGATGAGCGAGCCCCGGACCTCGCGAAGTATTTCGTGCTTCTCCTGCCGGGAAAATATCCCGGCGTCCACGAGCGCGATGGCCTTGTCGACCAGGTCTCGGAGGTCCTTTTCCTTTTCGGTCATTGCTTCCCTTTGCCTCGCTCGTCCGGTTCGAGGTTGACGGTGATCACGTTCTCCTGCCCGCATTCCCGGCAGGAAAAACGCGTGGTCACCGTTTCCCCAAAGTCGGGCATGGTTACCTCGACTTCCGTCAGCGCCGCGCATTCGGCGCAGTCATAGTCGAGCCTAAGGGTGCTGAAGGACTTCATTCCGTTTCCTCATCGGAATCCAGCTCCGTCTCGGTGACGTTGCGGAGTCGTCCGCGCCGGGCCGGCGCCGCGACAGGAGAGGGCCCGCGTTCGAAAGCTTCGATCGTCGCGTAATACTGTTCGAACAGTACCTGCAGACCCTCATTCAGCTGCTCGTATGCCTCTTCGCATCCGCGGATCGGCTCGGCCGTGACGGAACAGACCATGATCGGATTGCGCATGTCCGGGGTCTTCATGAGGACCGTTCCGCCTCGGGCGCACACGCGGAATCGCTCAAGAGGGACACTCGGCTTGCGGTCCCAGAGAGCTTGCGCGGTGGCCCCGAGCTCCTTCGGGATGCCGCGCCGCGCCGCGCCGGCGGGCGCGCTTTCTTTTTTGGGAGACGCCGCCTTCACAACACCAGAACCGTAGGCGTCGGTAAGGAGAAGCGTCTTCTTGCCCTTGAGCTGTTTGAGGATGTCCTTCTTGTTGAGCGCCGTATTCATGTAGCGGACAGCCGTTCGATACGAGAACGGGAAATTCTCCTCGATCCAGGGCTTGAGCTGCCCGTGGTCCAGGGAGTCCTTGACCTCAAGCAGTTCGTCGCCCAGCTCGATGACCTTGAACACACTGGCGCTGAACTGTTCGGCGAGCTCTTGGTACAGCTCCTTGATGCGTTGAATCTTGCTGATGGAAACGTCTCCCACGGCTTACCCCTTTGCCTTCCTGCCGGCCCTCTTGAACATTTCCTGGATCGCCACGGCAACGACCTCCGAGTCGGGGAGATCGAGCTTGTTGACGATCAAGGTGCGCTGGATGTTCTCGATGAGATTCGTGAGGACCCTATAGCTCCCGCCCGCGAACTTCGCCGCGTCCTTCGCGACGTCGTTCCCGATATTCGGCCAAAGGGTTTTCATGATCTTCGCCGCGTCCGAATCCTTCATGGCCTGGGTCTGGTAGAAGATGCCGATGCGGCTCGTGATCTGTTCATGGTCGTCGCGGATGTTGTCCAACTGGTACAGGAGCCGAGAAAGCCCGATGAGCACGAGCCCCGAGTGCCCTTTGTCCATGACCACGTGCCGGAGCATTTCCAGGATCGGCCCTTTGAGATAGTCGGCCTGGTCGATGATCACGACGTAGTCGCCATCGATAAGAGCCATGGACACCCGATGGGCAAGATCGTTGTCCGTCCCGCTCATGTCGATCTTGAGCGCTTCGGCGAGCTGCTGCAGGATGATCTTCTTCGTGGTCAGCCCGTTGACCAGCACGTAGATGCTCGTCGCGGGATTGTCCGTGTTGTAGGATTCGGCGGATACCGTCTTCCCCGTTCCGGCATCTCCGGTGATCAGCCCGATGAACTTGCTCTCGTGGGCGATGGCGATGACGTTCCAGATCCTGCCGTAGTTCTCCGTCTTCACGATGCCCGGTTTCTTGAGGATGCGCCGGTTCCGCTCTCGCTTGAGGTAGCGCCGGACTGCATCTTCGAGCTCCGCGACGGTTCCGGGGTATTTGTCGTTGAGCCATTCGCTGATGGCGCTTGCGGCCTTGCCCATATTGATGGACGCCTGTCGCTGCGACTGACCGGTTTCCGCGAGGAAGGCCCGAAACTCGTCTTTCAAATTCACGATCGTCTGAATATCCGACATAGATCACTCCACTGATTCATCGAGGGATGACCGAAGCTTGCGCCTGGTCTCGGGTTTCACGACCGACAAGGGCGGCCGTTCCGCGGGCGGAGGGAGCTCGAAGCTTCCGTTCACCACCTGTTCGATCCTGAGATTCTCCGGCTCGGGAGGTTCGGCGTACATGCCGCGGTTGGCCTGGGCGAAGTCGATGGCGCCCCGCTTGCCCTCTTCAAGCTCCGGGATACCCTTGGCGTACTCCTTGATGTCTTCCAGGGACAATTTCCGAGCTTCGTTCACCCGTTCGTTGTCCGCGGCAAGGTCTCCCGTTTCGGCGAAGTAGTCCGCCTCCGCGTAGGTCAAGAAACGGCCATCGAGATCGAACACGATCGCGCGATGTTGTTCCGCGAAGGTCCGCTTCACGAGGACCGTCGTCCCGACGTAGCGCCGGAGCTCCGGCCCCCAGTACCGGTTGTGGTCCAGCTCGACGCCGTCCCTCTGCACGACGCGCGTGTCCGTCTTGGCGAAGGCGATCTCCAGGTACTCCGGTGAAACCGACCGCTTGGTCCGCCAGTTCTCGTAGAACACTTCGTTGGGGGTACGCCCTTCCATGCCGACGCCGGAGTGGCGCCAGGTCGCGTTCCACTGCTCGACGTACGCCTCCCAGGCGGACAAGTAGGCGTCGTAGGTGACGCCTACTTCCTTCTTCTCGCGCTTTCCGATCTTCCGGTAATAGAACCGGCTCTCTTCGGGGCGAGCCACCGTGTTGCTTCCCACGTAGGTGTTGAACTCCCGTGCGAAGTCCCCGGCGAACGTGCCGAAATGCCGCTCGATGGGCTTGGACTGGCCGTGGTACGGCAGGGCGAAGATCACCCTGATCCCGAGCCCGGCGAGCACGCCCTGGATCTCCACCTGGGACTCTTCGCTCATCCCATTGTTCTCGATGGTCACCTCAACCTTCTTCCCGTTGAGGTACTGCCCTCGGTAGTCCTTACCGTTGTCGATATGCAGGACCTTCGGAGCGCCGTACCGGACCAGGAGCATGTACAGCGCCTCGGCGATGGATTGGCCGGACGGATACAGGCTGTGCGACCAGGAAAGGATTTTCCTCGATCGTTGATCCTGGAAAACGGTGATCCACGGCCGGAATATCTTCCCCTTCCGTTCGACGAGGAAGTCCCAGTTGTGGTGGTCCGATACGACCATCTCCATCGATTCGTACCGCAGGGGATTCCCCACGATGTACTGCAGGTGCTTGGCCTTGAACTTGGTTTCTCCGTCGCGGTAGTAGCTCGCGATGTGCGGGGGAATGCTGGCGAGGTACCGGGCCACGGTCTGCGCGCTCGCTTTGGTCCCGTAGATCCTTTCCATCTCGCGATGGACCTTCGCGGAGCTCCATTTGTTGGGGTGAAGGTAGAAGGCCTTGGCGATGTCCTGCTCCAGCAGCGAGAGCGCCTTGCTCCCCGCCCCGGATTTGGCGTTGCCCCATTTCGGCGTCACCGCGTCGATGCCGCCCGAATCGAAGGCTTCGAGCCACCGGTAGAACGTCGGAACGGAAATCGACTTATTCAGCAGGCGCCTGATACCGGCCCCGATCTGCCATTTATTGTAGAGGTCGACGAAGTCTTCCACGCGACCGCCGAGCGACGTCTCGTAGTCCTTCCATGTCGCGATGAGCGCGGCGATGGCGAGCGCCTTTTTCCGGTTTTTCTCCGGGGCGATGAGGAAGCTCTCGGGTAGCGGCGCGTTGGCGTCCTGCCCGCGTTCGTTGGCGAGTAGCGCGAGCTGCACCTCCTGGGGCAGCGTTTCCAGGTCCCACATGAAGCCGCCGCTCCCCTCGTAGAAGACTGCCCCGAGCTGTCTGGCCTTTCGGATCGCCTCCTTTCGGCTCGTGACCTGGAAGGCGTTCTGTACTTCGGCGGTGGTGATCAATCGCATACGGAGGCCTCCATAGACCCCAGCAGGTGAAACTGATTCTGGATGTGGCTGAAGAACGCGGCAGCATCGCGATAGGAGTCAAACTGCGTCCGCCTGAATACAGCCGGATCGTCGGGGAACAGGGGGCGCGGGATCTCGACGTAATACCGCCGCCCCCTGCTGTAGAACAAGGATCCGAATACCCCCCTGCGTATCGCGTAAGTCGGCTCGGGCCGGCAGGGCGGAATGTCTATCTTTCGGCAGGTCATGGTGGTGGTGTCGCTCATTCGTCCCTCCGGTGTTTCTTCGAAAGCTCGGCCTCAAGGCGGTCGGTCTTGGCTTTGAGATCCGCTACCACTACCCCGAGCGCGTCTCGGGATTCGGTGAGAAGCTCGATTGCTCCAGCCATGTTGTCGACGACGGCGTTCGCGTAATCGATCGACTCGGCTCGGCGATTCCAGGCGGCGATGGCTTCACTCTTGAGCGGATAGACGGCCGACCTAGAGCTGCAGGAGATACACTTGACGAAGTGGCCCCCGACGCATCCGTACAAAAAGGCGGAATCCCTTCCGCAGAAGGGACACGGTTTCGGCTGCTCGTTCATGCTATGCCTCCCGCTTTCTCGCGCGTGGATCGAACCCACTCAGCCAAGTCGCGGCCCTGTTCCGAGGTGTTCTTGACTTGGTGCGCCTGAACGGCCGCAAGATCAAGCCCGAAAGCGCGTTGCTCTCCATAAGCCACGCCCCGGCGGGCGGTCAGGGCTTCAACAACCGCGATCGCCGCGGCGCGGAATGCCAGGAAGGATTTTTCCGTCAGGGCCGGATCGAAGGTGATGCCTACCGAGGCGTTTCGCAATGCGGGAACGTGATCGATGCCGTAGTGACGGAGGTTCATCGAAAGCTCGTCGCCCCTGCCGCGGTGGGTGATCCAAAGGACGCCGGCCTCGCGGTCGACCCTGTAGCCGATTGCGCTCATGCCGCGTCCCTCCGGCTTTCCGCCCGCTTCCGCGGGAACAGCTCGTCCCGCGTCATCCCGAAGTAAGCCGCGATCCGCGTCTCCATCACCGGCGACCGACGGACACCCCAGATTACTTTTGACAAAGTGCTCTGGTCGACATCCATAGAATTTGCCAGGTCTGAAACGGACAAGCCTCGGTCCCATACAACGGCCATGACGCGGGCCTTGCGGTCCGGGTCCTTGGGGAAGGGTCTCCCCCGTTTGACATCGCGCAATTTCTGAGTCATACTCTTTCCATCCTTTCGCCCGTTACACCACGCCGTCCAAAGCTTTGGTGTCGCGGGCGTTTTCGTTGGATCCCCGCGCCCTACGGTGCGGGGTTTTTGATTTCTGGAAGATTAGGTCGTGGTAGAATCTGGAGCTGAACAAGCCATATAGAGGAGGTTTTGAATGACGAATGACGAGACACGGCTAATCGCCTCTGCCGCCATCAAGTCCTTTGCGATTTCCCGGAAGGAATTCGTTTCGGAGGATACCGACTTTGGCGACCTCGACCGATCCATTGACTTCGCAGCAGGCGTGAATTCCGCCGAGCGCATGGCCTCATTGATCCGCGCCCTTTTCTTGTTGAAACTTCGCCCGGAGGGATACTTCAAAGAGCGCAAGCTCCTCGATTCCCTTAAGGAGACACTCTCTTCCGGATTATGATCCCTACGCCCCTTGGTAATACCCGACGAGATGAGGGGGTAACGATGCCAAGCGCGCTTTGATGCGTTCCACGCCCAGCTCTATTCCGAACATGTTCTTGACGAGCGACGCGATTTCAACGGCGTTCATGGGGCTCGGCTTGAGATACGCAGCCCGGATTGCGGCATCGACAGGCTCGTCAAATGGCGCTTCCTCGTTCATGGCTATTCCTCCTTGTCTGACATCGCGCAATTTCTGCTGCATACTCTTTCCATCCTTTCGCTCGTTACACCTTGCCCGTTCAAAGCTGGGGTGTAGCGGGCGTTTTTGTTGGATCCCCGCGCCTTACGGCGCGGGGTTTTTCTTTCTAGGGGAATAGGTCGTGGTAGAATGGGATATCAGTTCGAAAGCGGTATGAGGGTGAATACGTGGCCGAGCAATTTATCCTAACTAGCTCCGTTCTTCTGGAGTGGGACTCGTTTCGGGAAGAGGTGTTCCCGATGAGGGAGATTGAAAAGGTTTGGGGTGCTTTTCAGGAAGCAGGAAGAACCCTTCCCGAAAGAGAGCAGCGCAATCGGAAGGAACTGAATGAGTTCGTTCTGAAAATCCTTGATTCCAATCCCGAAGAAAGAGCCGGAATCCTCTCCGAAGCTCCGACAGAGTTGAAGATATTGCTGGTGTTCCGTCTGCTCCGCGCGAATGACTTTTTTCGGAGCTCGGCGGACGCCCGCGGCGGGATTCGTCTTCCGCCAGGCGCGAACACGCCGGAACTGATTCACGATTTCTTCCGTGATGCCTTGATTCGATCATAGACAACTCCTTTGCGCCCCTCTCGCCTCACTGGGCGGGGTTTTGCTTTCTAGGGGCTACGTCGTGGTACAATCGATCATCTCGTGAGCGGAGGAAGAGAGGCATGGCGAAGGTCGATTCGATGGATTTAGAACAAATCGCGCAGGTGCTGGCTTATGGCCTCGTTACGCGATGTTTTTGCTCCAACCGCCACGATGCGTCGGTGGCACACAAGCGATCGCCTTATCGGCATATCCTGCGGGCTTATTACGATTTCTTGATGGAATACCAGGATATGGAATCGGTTATAATCCTTGTTTCGAGACAATCGGTTGCCGAAGCACGCCAGAAGTACGGGATTCTCGGGTATGACGCTTATACATGGAAAGAGATGGCAACAATCATCACCCATGAGGCTCGCTTGGATCGCTCAAAAGCAGAGGTGAAAAGGCGCAAGATTGAGGATGACATGGCTAATGCGTTGATCAACACCGTCCTTAGGGAAGGCAAGACGCAGAAGGATTGAACGGCCCCGGCAATTTACCTTGGGTCCGGCCGATATGACTTTTTTTCCATCCTGATTTGCAACGCCGTGCCCGTCTCATCCGCATCGACGCCCACCACCGAATATCGATTGCCGGCCACGTCAACAATGAGCGCGTTTTCGAAAGGCCCGCTGCTCGTTCTCGATGCGATTTTAAGGCTCCCATCCAGCTTGTAGACCAGAAGGCTGAATAGCTCAACAACTTCTCTTTTCTTCCTTGATGTTGCCGAAGGCTCCTCAAGGAACTCGTCATGAATAGCATCCATACATGCTCCTTTCCCCATTCGGGGCTAACGCGGCCGCCGGAGCATCGCACTCCCGGACTTGAGGTCCGACTGTCGCGGCCGCACGTTCCGTCGTATTGGGTTTTGGACGCGCGCGGCCGACGGTACCGGGCGTTCAGAAGATCGATGCTTCGCTGTCAATGAACCCTCGCGTGGAGCGGAGCCTTCATTCAGGCGCGCTCCCGCTGGAAAAACTTCCAATAGTCAAGCGAAACGTCCGATAGTAGAATCAATCGGGCGTTGCTTCGGGCTTCGCAAAAGTGCCAGAGTGGCACTTTTCGGCCCTATTTAGGGCCACCTCGAACACAATAAACCCATCGGTGTTTATTGTCAACCCAATTAGGTTTTTTTCGGGGAAAGCATGAATGACATCCTGGCTCGCGTTCGGCTAGTAGTTGATGAAACAAAGCTCTCAGATACCGCTTTCGCGGCAAAAATTGGCTTGAATCAAAGCACTTTTAGCAATTTATTCCAAAGAGGAACGATCCCAAGGGCGGATGTAATTTCGGCAATCACAAATGTGTTTGGTATCGATTCGAACTGGATATTAACAGGGCGTGGAGAAATGCACTTGCGGCCAGAGATAGTTTTATCAACGGTAGAATCTAATGACTCATCGGATGCCATCCAACTACGCGGGAGACACGTCATTCCAATGAGCCTTTCCTCAGAGGATTCCGATATCGTCTTAGTTCCATTCTACAATTCAAAAGTTTCAGCAGGCCCCGGACACGACATCGCGGAGTATCAAACTACGCGCCCCATCCCTATCATCACAAGCTTCCTGGCTCCCTATAATCCAGCGACCGTTCGTGCTCTCAAGGTCAAAGGCGACTCCATGACAAAGATCGGGCTTTTCGACGAGGACGTGGTATTCTTCGTCCCGATCGACGATCCTGGAGACGGCGTCTATGTCCTCTCCATCAATGACAAGCTGCTCGTGAAGCGCGTGGAGTTTGACCCTTTCGGAGCGGAGATTCGCATCATCAGCGAGAACGAACGCTATGCGCCGCGGGTGCTCAAGGGGGCTGACATGGAGGCCGTCAAGATCGAGGGGAAGGTGATCGGATGGCTTCACAAGCATCCGTACTGAATAATCGCCAAGAGCGGCCCGAAACCGGTCCGTCTTCCGGAGGTACTAGTTTTAGCCTTGAACGCGAATTGAACGCCAGAAATCGGCCTGAGCGCGCAAATACAGCGAAGACGATGACCGACGAAGACAACTTTTCAGGTGTTATGGCGGGCCGGGTATATTTTTGATGAAACGGCTGGTATCGAAAGAAGGAGCCATCGAATGACCATGAACCGCGTTATTCCCCTGTTATTGATCCTTGCGGCTACCTCCGCCGGGGCTCAAGAGTATATGAAGGCGGCGTGGTATGGGACAAAGAATCAAGTGATCAAGGCGGAGGGTGCCCCAATAGCGGAAGAGGATGCGGCCCTCGTGTATGAAAAGACACTTTGGGGACACCCATTTCAGAGCAAATATCTGTTCCAACTTCGAATGCTTTCTATGATCGAGTTTCAATCGGAATCAATGTCGACCGACGATATCATCGATACACTTATCGAAAAGTATGGAAGACCATTCAAAACTGGGAAGATCAAGGTTTCATTGTTCTGGCAAACTATAGGGGGCTGGTTGGTTGTCTACTCGGAGGCGAAGACCGCGCAGTTCCGCCTGTATCCTCAAGATTATGACCCTGTCGCGCTGCATGACGAATTAAGAACAAGACAATGATAGATCGCTAGATAGTCGGTATCCAAGAAAGCCCCGTCCCCTGACGGGGCTTTCTTGTTTCTATTTTATTTGTAGAAATCCCGAAAACCCTTTATCTACGCTTGAGCGTGCGGCCCCCGGTCGCTGGTACGATTCGGGCATGCTTACGAAGAAACTGGAGCTGAGCCGGACCGGCGTACACGGGCAGAAGGGCACGGTGGTCACGAAGAAGGATATCGACGAGATCGTGGAGACCTACGCTCCCAAGAGCGCGGCGGTCACGATCTGGCCGCACGCCCTCGCCGATTGGGCCCCCGCCCTCGGAACCGTGGATAAGCTCTGGAGCGGCCCCAGCGAATCACGGCCGGGAGAGACCGGCCTCTTCGGCGTGGTCACCTTGAACGACCTCATGCAGAGCGCCTACGAAAAAGGGCAATACCCTACCTGGTCCATCGGCGCGCCCCGGAGAGCCGAAGACGGCAAGCGATATCTTCACCATCTCAAGATGTGCGGCTCCGAGCCCGGCGCGGTGAAGGGGCTCCGGGAACTCGGTATCCCCGACGCCATCAAGCTCTCGGACTGTCCCGAGGCGGACATGTTCCCCAACCCCGACAACCAAACCATGCATTTGAACGACGAGGCCGGCGATGCCGGTGCGCAACCCCACAAGGAGGACTCGATGGATCCCATTGAAGAGGCCATTGCGGCGATGACCGACGAGGCCAAGAAGAAAACCGCCGCGGCCGCATACGCGGCCCTGAAGGCCAAGTCGGCCGAAGGCGCCAAGCCGGGAGCCGACCCCGCGCTGACGGCCGAAGTCGGCCGGCTCAAGGACCAGCTCAAGCGGCTGGCCGAAAAGTACCCGGACGAGGCTATCGAGCTCTCCGACCGCCCGGCGGACCCGCGGCTTGCCTCCCTCATGGCGGGCCTCCGGAAGTCCAAGAAGGACGCGCTCCTCAAGGCCGCCGAAGGGAAGATCCCCAAGGGCCTGGAGAAAGAGCTGATCGCCCTGGCCGACAGCCTCCCCATCGCCGACATCATCGAGCTGTCCGACGGGAAGGAATCGCAGTCGGGAGAGAAGGAATCCGCCTTCGACGTCTTCCGGAAGATTCTGGAAGCCCTGCCCGAACAGGTGGTCCGGGGCGAGATCATGCTCAGCGACCCGAGCGATCCCGCCGCCAAGAAGGGCGCCTCGCTCGGCGGCCTCACGGCGTACGCGTAAGGAGACGACATGAACGCAATCATCGGAAAGGTCACCACCACGCAGGCGAGCATCCTGCACGGCGATCACCACATCGTGCTCGCGGGCACCTTCGCCGAAGGGCTCACCGACCTCAAGGCCGGCATGCTTCTCAAGCTGACGGTATCCGGAGCGGGCGAGTACACGCCGGTGTTGGATACCGTCGAGGGAGCCGACGCGGACGAAGCCTGCGCCGTCCTCCTGGAAGACGTCGCCGACGTTGCGGAGGTGGATGTCGAATCCGTCGCCGTGCACGGCGTCGTCCGCAAGGAAAAGCTCCTCATCGCCGACGGAGTGACCGCCCCCAGCGCCGCCGCCATCGCCGCCCTGGCCGCGCGCGGCATCTACGCCGCGTAAGGAGGCGGCAACGACATGATCAACCAGACCGTCATCACCGCCCTCAGGCGGTACTTCACCCCCGCGGAGGTCGCGCGCCTCCTCAGGCTTCTGCCGAAGCTCCAGACGCCGATCATGGACCTCGTGTATCCGGAATCCCGCCGGAAGCAGCGGAACAGCAGCATGCTGCCGCTGAGCGAGATCAAGGATATCACCGGCGCGGTTCCCGTGGTGCGCAAGGGGACCCGGTCCCAGCCGATCGACGGCGGCGACAACACCACGCTGTTGATCGATCCGGAGGCGTTCAATCCTTCGCTGACCATCTCCGCGGCCGAGCTCAACAATCTCATCGCCATGGGGATCGAGGCGGGCGTGGAATCCTTCTCCTCGGAGAAGATCGAGATCCTTCGCGGCATCTGCCGGAAGGGCACCGAGATCATGGCCGCGCAGTCCCTGAGCGGCAAGATCGACTACCCCATGACCACCGAGTCCGGCGCCCTCAAGAGCTACAAGGTGGACTACGGCGCCATCGATACGATGGACGCCGTCGACATAACCAACATGTCCTACGGAGACATCCGCAAGGTCTTGGAGGAGATGTACGTGGAACAGCAGGGCAGCGGGTTCGCGGCCGACATCCGCTTCCTCACGAGCTCCGCAGCCTACACCAAGATCCTGAACGTCATCACCGATCTCAAGACGTTCCCCGGCCAATTCGTCGCCGACGGCCTGGTCCTCGAGGGGAAGTACAAGATCGTCCCGATGACGGTCACCTACAAGAAGCCCGGATCCGCGGCCGCCACGCCGGTCATCCCGGACAAGTACATCCAGACCATCGACGTCGGCGCGCCGCACACCCTGTTCTACCTGGCCATCGACGACTTCGAGGCCGGACTCGCGCCCATGCCGTTCTTCGCCAAGGTGAAGGTCATGGACGACCCGAGCGCGATCAAGATCATCGGCAACTCCAAGCCGTTGCCCGCCCCCGTCCTGGCCGCCATGAGGAAGCGCAAGGTCGTCGCCTGAGTCTGATCCCCTTTTGAGGCGCGCGGATCTGACGGAGTTTCCGAGTCCAGCGTCTACGACGCGGAATCCGGTAAACCGGACCGCAAATACAACCGGGCCGTCGCCGGAACGAATCGACGGCGGCCCTTTCTAATTAAAGGAGACATCATGAAGAAGTTCTTCGCCCTCTCCCTCGCCCTGATGCTCGTGTTCATCAGCGCACCGATCTTCGCGGCCAAGGCGGAGGCGGCCGCGCCCGTTGCTGCCGAGCTCGCGGTAGCGCCCGTGGTTCCGTCCGCGGTTCCGTCCGCGGATGCGACCGTCATCAAAGTGCTGGGCGGCATCCAGGTGCTGCTCGTGTTCCTCTTCGCGGTGACGGGCGCTCTCTGTTGCGCCGTCGCGTACCTCGCCTACCTGATACGCGAAAAGTCGGTGATCGCCACGATTAAGGACACTCCTCACGGCAAACCGAAGGCGCGAGTCATTCAGCGAAAACGGGCGCCCAAAACGCCTTCGGCGGCCGCCGCGTCGCCCGGAGGCGAAAAGAAACGCCCCGGACGTAAGCCGAAGGCCGCGGCCGGTTCCGGAGGCGCTTCGGTCATCGGCGACGCCTGAAGCGTCGGAACGAAACACTAGCGAAATCCAGCGGAGGGAGGCGTCATGAGCGACAACTACGAAGATCTACCGGCACAGGACGCGCCCTCCGCTTCTCTTTCGGTGGATGCGGTCAAGGCGACCATCTCCGCCAAACTCTACGGCGAGCTGACCAACGACGACGACACGATTACCGAGCGCTGCATCGAGGCGGGGATGATCCGGGCTGAAGGTTTCCTTTCCATAGTAGGAAGGACGCTCGACCTCGCGCTTCCGCTGCACCGTGACATCGCAAGGCTACTCACCGTGTATGAGCTCTACGTCTTCAACGGCGACGCGAAGGGCGGCGGGGAATACCTCACGGCCGCGACCGATCTGGTCTCGGTCCACTACGGCGACGTCGAGAAGGCGCGCACCACGCCGCCGCCCGCGGGAGCCGTGGCCAAGCCGGTGCGGAGGCCGATCTCGTGAACTATCGGCTGGAGGAGTACTCCAAGCGGAACGCGTCGCTCATGTCGCGCGTCTACGATTCCCGTCCGCTCATGCGCAAGATCGCCGCGGCGGGCCATTCGATGATCCTGCGCAAGATCGACCGCGGCGTCGCTCCGCCGAACGCGCCCCTCACCAAGGCGGTGAAGCGCGGCGACAAGACGCTCCGGGACGACGGCCGCCTCATGGCCTCGATCCACGAGCGGTCCACCGATACCGAAGCGATCGTGTCGAGCAACCATATCGCCGCGGTTATGAACCACCCGGACGACGACAGCACCGAATACGAGGTGACGCCGAAGAACGCGAAGTGGCTCACGATCCCCGCGTCCTGGCGGACGCGGACCCTGATGCGGCGTTACGGCTGGTCGCCCAAGGAGGTTCTCGACGGCCTCCGGGCGGACGGCTACTCCGTTTATCGGCCGTTCAAGAGGGGGTCGAACACCGTTCGATCCAACGTGATCATGGCGTCCCTCAAGGGAAGCCGGAAACTCGCGTCCGGGAAAAAATCCACCGCCAGGCGCTTCGACGCCTTCGTGGTGTTCATCCTGAGCAAGAAGGTGAAGGTGCCGGTCCGGCGCTTCCTCTATCTCGACGAGGAAGAGCTGCGAATCGTCGACGAGATCGTGGGGGATTACTACTCATGAGCTACCGCAATTGGATCGCCGTCTTGAACGCCTACAAGGCCAAGCTCGCGCAAGACTGCGGAGTGCAGGTGATCCTGGAACCGTCCACGCTGCAGCCCGAGCGCTTCCATGTCCGCCTGGTCCCGATACCGCATCCCGTGGTAGTCGGCAACGGCCGGACGCGGCTCCGCCTCCGGGCTTCGGCGAGCGGGGAGATTCCGCCGTCGGATCGGGGCGTATCCGACGCGCTGGATGTTTCCCTGAAGCTCGCCCTCTGGTTCGACGAGGAACAGGGCGGTATCGCAGTCGCTCCCGGCGCGTGGGCCGTCGCGTACCATCAGGCGATCCGAGAGGATGACGAGCTCTTCACGGATCTCGCCGACGAGAGGTCGTACAGCTACGACGAGCATTGGCTCGTCGAGATCGAATTTGATTACGAGGCGGCGGCCCTGGCCGTCACCACGGACGCGTAGTCCGAAGGAGCAAGATCATGGATTTGACCAAGTCGCAGAATCCCAACGCGATGACCCTCGGCTCGGCGAAGATCGAGATCACCCAGACGCCCGTCGCCATCGACACGGTCGCGAAGAACTACACCCTGTCCGATCTCCTGGACCTCGGCCTGGCCCGCGGCGTCAAGATCACGCCCTCCTCCACGAAGAGCGAGGTCAAGGCGGACAACGGCATCGTTCCCCTGCGCGGCCAGACCGACAAGAAGGTGACCGTGGAGTTCAGTCTCCTCGAGCGCCACCTCCCGGTCATCGCTAAGGTCATGGCGGGTATCGTGACCGTGGAATCGGAACCGGGCGTCCTTGCGACGGTCACGGACACCCACCCGGTGGGCACCGTCCAGAAGAACGTCCCGATCCCGCTCTCCAAGTTCAACCACGACGGCGCGGAGCCCGCGAACCTCGTGGTGAAGCAGTCGGAGGGCGCCGGCCTGGTCAACCTCGTGGAGGGGCTCGACTTCGCGGTCGTGCCCTACGCGGGAGCCTTCTTCGTCGTGATCATCTCCCCGGCCGACACGGGAAACTACGACGCGGCCAAGGACGTCCGGATCACCTACGACGTGACCCCCGCTAAGTCCTACACCCTCTATCACGGTTCGGCCGGCGTCTCCAAGAATCTCGCGATGCGGCTCACCAACAAGCGGAAGGCCGACGACGGGCGCATCATCTCCAGGACCTGGGAGCTTCCGTACGGCTTCTGCACGAGCGAGGACGTGATCACGCTGAAGAGCAAGAACGACGCGGACACCGTGGCCGAAATCCCCTTCTCGTTCGAGTTCACCCCGCACCCGGACATGGCCATCCTCGCGGACATGGAGCCCAAGAGCCTCATGCGCGAGAAGCAGGAAGTCTGATCGGCGCGAAGCTGAGAATCCGCCGGGGCGGCCGGATCACTACCGGCCGCCCCGGCTCCAAGGAGACCATCGATGCAGACGGAGATCCTCAACCTCGACGCCCTTCGCGCACCCTCCCGGAAGGTCCGGTTCCTGGGGAAAGAGTACGAGCTCGGCTACATCCCCTCCGGGGCGGCCATCCCGGTCATGGAAGCGTTCAACGCGCTCAGGGCGAAGCAGGCCGCGGCGGCCGGTTCGGAATCGAAAGAGGACCTGGACCGCTACGCGAGAGAACGGAACCGTGAGATCACGGACGACACCATAACCTTCGTGGCCGGATTCTGCTCGTTCTTCTATCCGGAGGTCACGCGCGAGACGATCGCCATGGAGGCGAACAAGGACATGGTGGACATCTTCTTCTCGGAAATCGTCCGTTCGATAATCGAGAATTCCGCGCGCTCACGATCCGGCGAAGTAGACGGCGACGCCTCAAAAAAAAACATGACTGGGCCGAAACGCTAGATCGCCTCTCCGTCCTGTATGGAGTGACGGAGGATCACGTTCTGCGTCATTGGGCGATCGAGACGATCAACCGGAAGCTCCGCAACGGGGTGGCGTTCGACCTGCTGCGCCGCGGATTCGGTAAAGCCTCCGCCGATGAGCGGGATCCGCTCTCCTCCGGGAAAGAGCGAGAACTATACGAGGTGTACCTGTAATGGCTATAACCGCCCGCGAAGTCATCTACAAGATCATCGGAGACGCAACCGGACTCGCGGCCGGCTTCCAGGACGCCGACAAGGCCCTGGACGACTTCAACGAGAAGACGGAAGCGGCGAACCGGATCCTCGGCGACATCGCCAAGCAGTCCGCGATCGCAACCACCGCGATCGTCGCTGTCGGTATCGCGGTCGGTAAGATGGCGGCCGACTACAACGCCGCCCTTTCCCAGGTCGAGACGCTCATCCCCGGCCAGACCGCGCGAATCCAGGAACTCAAGGCCGCCATCCAGGACCTGTCTCCCGAAGTGCGGAAGACGACCGATGACCTGGTATCCGGCGCCTACCAGGTCATCTCCGCCTACGGCGATGCTCCGGACACGATAGAGAAGCTCGAGATCTCCGCGAAAGCTGCCGCCGCCGGCGCGGCCACCACGACGGACTCGATCAACCTTCTGTCCGCGGTGACCAAGGCGTACGGAGATACGTCGGCCGTCGCCCAGCGCCAGGTCGCCGATCTCGCGTTCATCACGGTCCGGAATGGCCAGACCACCTTCCCCGAGCTCGCCACCTCCATCCAGCGCGTCACCTCGCTTTCGGCCACCCTCGGCGTTTCTCAGGCCGAGCTCTTCGCCGTCTTCTCCGCCGGAACGGGCGTCATCGGGGGTGCTGCCGAAGTCGCGACCAAGACGGCGGCCGCTCAAGCGGAGCTCCTGCGCGGAACCGATACCCTGAACGCCGCGTTCAAGGCGCTCGGCGTAACGAGCGGAACCGAGCTCATCCAGAAGTTCGGCGGCTTCCAGGGCGCCCTGCAGGCGCTCAAGGGCTACGCGGACGAGACCGGGGTCTCCGTCACGAATCTCTTCGGTTCAATCGAAGGCGGACAGATAGCCCTCTACCTGACAGGGCAGGGCGCGGAGAAGTTCACGAAGGATCTCGGCGATATGGGTACGGCAGCCGGGGCCCTCGATACCGCCTTTTCCGCATCTACCGATGGCGTCAACAAGTTCGGGGATGGCCTCACGCAGGCGAGGTTGAACGCGGTCGTCTTCGCGCAGCGCCTCGGCGATGAAGTGCTCGTGTCGGCCCAGGACCTTCTCGGCCCACTCGTCTCCATATCCGAAGCCCTGGCGAACCTGGATCGCGAGACGCTCGCCAATATCGTCTCCATCGGCAAGGTCGTGGTCGTAGCGCTCGCCACGACGGCGGCCGTCGCCGGGTTCACCAAAGGCCTCATCGCCGCCCGGGCGGCCATGATCGCGCTGTCCGGGGCGGCTGCGGCGAATCCCCTGGGGGCCGCCATCGTCGGCATCACCGTCGCCGTCGCGACCGTCACGGAATTCGCCAAGGCAGCGGAGCGGGCAAAGCAGGCCGTCATCGACAATACGGACGCGGTCATCGGCCTCAAGGCGCAGGCGGCTCCCCTCGCCCAGGAGTACGCTTCGCTCAACGCCAAAACCGGCAAAACCGCGACCGACATGGAGCGCATGGCCGAACTCGTCGGCGACCTCAAGCGGCTGTATCCGGAGCTCACCGCGGAGATCCTTGCCCAGGCTGCCGCCCAGGGGACGCTCAACGATCTCCTGGAGAAGACCGCGGAGGCCCGCGCGAAGGAGCAGCTCGCGGCGCTGGACAAGCAGCAAGTTGAGTTGGCAAAAAAGCATTTCGAGACGACTCAGAAAATTGAGCTTCTGGAAGAGCGGCTTGCAAAGGCTCGAAAGTCGAATGACCCAAGAGAATCCCAAGGGATTGCCAGGACCATCGAAATAGATCTAGGGCGAGCAAGGGATAAAGCCGGCGATCTCGCGAGGCAGCTCATTGTTGTGATGGAAGCGAGAGAAAAGCTTCTTGATGCCGGGTCTGGTTCTCCAGGTGGGGCCCCTCCTCCTCCACGGGACGGGGGTGCGCCCGCCGGCGATCCCGATCCTGCCAAGAGCTCTAACAAGACGAGGGCAGAGCGCCTCCAGGATCTGGATGACGAGTATGCCGTCCGTCGATCGCTCGCGGCCAAGAACGGCGAGGATCTGTACGCGATCGAGAAGGAGGCGCAGGGGAAGCGCCTGGCGCTCCTCCATACCTTCGTCCAGGAGGACGTGGCCGCCCGCAAGGGAGGGGCGGATGTGTCCAAGGCGATGGCCGCTTCCCTCGATTCCAGCATTACGGGGGGCTACGGCAAGATCGCCGCCGAACTCGCCACGACCCGCGCCCGCCTCAAGGAGCTCTCCGCCGAGTCCGTCGGCCTCGAGCTCGACGCCTCGATCACCTTCCTCTCCGCCTCCGGCCTCACCGTGGAGCAGGCGCTCCGCAATATCCAGGAGGCGGCCAAGAGCGCCGCGGACGCGGAGCTCAACAACGCGAAGGGCCTCTCCGCCGAGCAGACCGCGCTGAACTTGCGCCTCGCCGATACCAACCTATCCGAGACGTCGGCCGTCGCCATCCGCTCCCGCCTCTCGGCCATCACGGAGGGCCTCGCGAAATCCGACGCCCGCCGTGCCGAAGCCATGGCCGTGCAGGAGGAAAGCTCCCGCCGTCTCCTCGCCGTTGACCTTGAAAGAATAGGCGGTACGGCCGAGAAAACGGAAGCCGCCATCGACCGCGAAATCGCGCTCAAGAAGGAGACCGGCCTCCTCGGGAAGACGGACAAGGAGATCGAGCGTAACGCCCTCCAGGAGAAACGCAACGCCCTCATCGAAAAACAGCGCTCCCTCATGGGCGAATACAACACGCTCATGGCCTCCGGATCCGCCGCCGACGCGCAGCGGGCCGCCGCCCTCCGGGGCGAGATCCTTGAACTCGGAGCGGCGACTGTGGACGTGAAGAAGCAGATCGAGAAGAGCACGTCTTCACTCTTCGATAAGATAGCCGCCAAGATCGACGTCATCGGCGGGAAGATCACCGAGGTGTTCTCGTCCGTCGCGAACATCGCCACGGGGCTCATCGGCAACCAGGCCGAACGTGACGCGCAAGAATACGCGGAGCGCCTTGCGGAAATAGAACAGGAAAAGAACGCCGCTCTATCGGCCCTCGATGACCAATTGAACGAGATGCGCGAGGCGCACCGCGAGGAGAACGAGGCCGCTCAGGAGGCCTACGAAGAGCGGCAGTACCAGACCCAGCAGGAAGAGTACGCGCGAACCATCGCGGATCTCGAGACCTCCATTTCCGAAGAGACGAACATCCGGAGACTCCGCGAACTGGAGAAGCAGCTCGAGGATGAGCGGAAGAAAAAGCGCGAGGCCCAGGAAGCCAAGAAGAAGGACCAGGAGGACAAGAAGCGTGCGGCCGAGCAGCTCAAGGCCGAGAACGACCTCCTCAACGAGCGCAACCGGATCGAATACGAATTCACCGTTTCGCAGATTGAAACGGAGAACGCCGCCGGGACCGCGGCCGCTGCCGCCGCGATCGAAAAGGCGAAGTGGGAAAAGGCGTCTACCGTATTGAACCTCACCCTGCAGGCGGCCGAGAACGTCGCGAAGGCCGCGGCCAACTGGTGGAACCCGCCGGCCGCTGCCGCCTTCACGGTCGCCGCCGTCCTCGCCGGCGCCCAGGCCGGTGTCGCCGCGGGGGCACCGGAGCCTGCCGAGTATACGCCGCAGCCGCTTCCCGCTCCCCCGAAGAAGCTCGCCGCGGGCGGCATCTTCATGCCGCAGGCCGGCGGTACTAACATCACGATGTCTTCCGGGGCGCCGGCCATCACCGCCGAGGCCGGCATCCCCGAGCTGTACTTGCCGATTACCACGGAGAACATCGACGCGATGTTCCGCGCGGCCGGCATCGACCGGAAAGGCGCGGGGGGAGGCTTTAGCTACGCTCCAGTTTTCCAGCTCAACTTCCAGGATACTGATGGCCTGACGCGGGATGACGTCATGGGCGCGATCCGCGATGCCGATCGGGAGCTTCTTTCGATCGTCGAGGAAGCGAAGCGGAATTACTACATGGGGGAATGACGGTGACGACGGCTGAGTTCATCGCCTCCGGGCTGCACCGGGATTTTCTTTCCATCGACGGGACGGCCTTCCTTATCCCATTCGGATATTCCGTGGAGCCGACTCCCGTGGAAACCGCCAACGTCAAGACCATGGCGTCCGGGCGGAAGCGGAAGGATTTGATCCGGCTTTCCACTAAGTTCAAGCTCACGTGGGCCGTCGCCATGCAGGACGCGCTCGACGATCTACTCTCCATATACGACGCCGCCGCGACGGCGGAGTCGATCGTCATCTACCTCCACAAGGAAACATCCGGCCATGTCGGCCATGCCATAGACCTGGTGAACCCGGTCAAATATAAGCCCCGCAACCGATCGTTGGGCTTATTCATCTACGAGTCCGTGACTCTCGAATTGGAGTAGCGAATGACGTTGCCCGATATTCTCGACCAGCTCGCCACGGTCGTTCCGGCCGAACTCCTGGAAGACGCCGCCGTCACCGACGACAACTTCAACAACCTCGTGAAGAGCGTGAAGCTCATCGGCGAGGCCCTCGCGGAGCTCAAGGACAACTGGGGATGCCCGCCCATCGGCGGCAAGTACGTGCGCCTCCCCGGCGTCACGCTCGGCTCGGAGGTCGTCCAAACGGATCCTCTGCCGCAAGATAAGTGGCCGGGTACCGCCTGGCGGCATATCTCCTCGTTCTACGCGAATAAGTACTTCCGCGTCGTAGGGGACCGCACCGTCGCTTTTGAGGGCGGGCCTCAGGGCTGGATGCTCGTGGACCACGGCCACAACGTCGCGCACAATAGCCGCGCCGGTTCCGGCAACGTTTCATACGGAAAAGGCGAGACCAGAAAGGCGCCGAACACGGACGCCTCCATTTCCGTAAACGGCCCGCGGCAGACGAGTGTCGCGCTCACGGTCGGTGACGAGCTTCGTGTAGAGAACTACGCCATCGAAATCTACGAGAGGGTCCCGCTCCCGTGATTCGCACCTCCGAGGCGCTCGACGCAGCCATACGCGGAGACGGTCGGCAGTTCGCTACGGCGGTGACCGTCGACTTCGCGAGTCTCAGGTTCGACCCCTCGCTTGCGGTGCTGGCCCCGAACGCGATCGATGGATGCATCCCCGATCAAATCACCGACGGATTCACCTTCTACCATCGCGACCGCTTCTTTCTCGGGAGATCACTCCCGGAGCGGCTATTCCCGTCCGTACAGAACATCCACGCGTCGTCCGGGTATCAACCGCGGCGGAGTTTTCAGAAGTCCCATGTCGGGTACATCGGCGCTCTGGCCGGGGCCGACGGTTCGCTCAACGATCTGGTCGGGATCCGCTTTTCTCCGCGGACGATACGGACCTTCAAGATCGTGACCGACCCGTCCAGGATCATCATCGACGCTACGCTGAGGATCTACGCCGCGGACCGGTCGGTCCTCGCTCTTCGGGAAATCGTAGGGAATTTGACCGCTGAGATAGTCGAGGCGTTCACCGCTACGGAGACGGCCCGGAAGGCCTCGTACATCGAGCTGGAAATACACCGGGGGACGCCATCCCTGCGGCCGTGGATCCTCCTGTTTTCGCCCTCCCTCGTTCGATCCTTCACGGCCGACGACCTGGTCAACTGGAAGATCGAGACGAAGCGGGCGGAGAATAAGGAAGCGACCATCGGCCGCGTGATCATCCGCTCTTTGAGCCTCACGCTATTCAACGCCGCGCGGGAGTTCGACTTCTACAATTCCGACTCCGAACTGTACGGGTCCCTCCAGCCGGGTATTCCCGTGGAGGTCCGCTTGTCCTTGGCCGACGAGGATGTCTTCTCGTCCACGTTCTACACTCAAAGCATCGAGTCTTCAGAGGATGACGCGGACGTGAAGATCAAGGCGTCGGACCTCATAGCGTTCCGGAAGGACCGGCCGATCGACGCGGCCATCGCCGAATCGGTCTCCGCGGTCGACGCGTTCCGCTACCTGGCGACGCGGATCGGGCTCGGGATCAAATCGATCGACGAGCGGCTGCGGGCCGTCGTCCTCCCGCTCTTTTCCTATTCCGGCACCGTCGGATCTGCGCTCAACAGCCTCTGCATCATCACCGGAGCCCTTTGCTACGTGTCCACCGATGGCCATCAACTGGTCGTGCAGCGGGCCGAGTCGATGCGCGGTAGGTCGAGGTACCCGCGACGGTGGTTCTCCGCGGACGAGTACAGCAAGCTTGCCTCGGAATCCCAGGACAAGATCCCGACGGTGGTCACGGTGCAGTACACCACGCTGTCCTTCGACGAGGGCGAGTCCGCGGAGGAGACGTTCACGCGGCGGTACATCGAGATCCCCGTTCAGGAGTACCCCCCAGAACAAACCGTCGTTCCCACCTACGACCGGGAGCCCGGCGCCGGCCTCCCGCCAGGATGGGAATTCACCATCGCCAAGCCGGACAGCTACCTCCGCGTCGAGTTCTCCGACGCCTTCGCGTGGGAGAGCCTCGAATACGAGGCCGAGGACAACGGCGACGGAACCATCACGGTCAAGGTCTGGAATTTTGGGAATACCTCACTGGATGAGCAGCTCACGGTCGCCGTGATGGTCTTGGACAACGCCAAGATCATCAAGCTGCTGGACGACGAGCAGATCATCCCCGCCCGGCCGGCGGAGTACGGAGCCCAGATTGAGAGCGATGACATCTCGGTTCGGAACAGCCCCAACGTCCCTTACGAGTTCGTCGTAGAGCTGTCCGACAAGATTGCGATCACGTCCATCGTTCCGGGAAACCGGCAGAAGCCGGGCCAGTTCGAGTACACCATCGAACCGAACAGCTACGGGTGCCTCGTCAAGGTCTGGAACTACTTCGCGACGGAGCAGACGTTCGGAGTGTCGATCTATGGCCGCCGGCTCGTGGAATCGGGCGCGGCAAAGACACTGCGCTTCCGGGACGAAGAAGGCATCCGCGAGAGGGGAGAAATCGTCAAGGACCTCACCCTATCCGGGATCCCCTCCGTATCTCTGGCGACCGAGATAGCCCGATCGTCCGCGGCCTTCTATCGGTCATTCCGCGCCCGGCAATCGATTACGCCGTGGGCTGATCCCCGTATGGACGTCGGGGATCACGTTGCCGTCGAGTCCATGCGCGGCTACGGATGGGTCCACGGCATCATCGACGAGCACAGCCTGGAGTTCGGCGCGGGCCTGTCCCAGGCGTACAAGATCCTGGAAGTCCGGAAGCACAATCGGGATAGCCGCGTCGTGGGCGGCGGAACCGTGAAAGATCGACCAGGCGTCGTTGAAAGGAAAGGAGACCCCGTATGAAAACCCTACTTCAGACCGACCCCGATCGGCTTCTCGTCGAAAACGATATTCAAGGCGAACTCATCGCGGCTCCGATCGCAAACGAAGAGTGCTTCTTGGTCCATGATATTTTCTATGCCGACACCCTTCGCCTCTATACGAATCCCGCCAATCCGTTGGGGTCTCTCCTGGAGCTGAACAAGGACTATGTCCTTTTCAAGCAGGATACCATCGGGTCGGATTTATCCGGATTCCCCTGTTACCGGTCCCTAATCTTCCTCACTCCGCATGCCGCCGTTTACGCGGACTACCATGTGTACGGGGATCTCCTGGCCGCCGAGCTGTACAACGTGGTGCGGGAAGAGGTCGACACCGCCCTTGAAGAATTGGATGCGCACAAGATCGCCACGGGTAGCAATGCTCACGGAGCCACGACGGCGGCTGTCGCCGGCCAGATCATGACCCGCGATTCAGGGGCGCAGGCAAAGGTGGGAGTCCCCACGGACCCCAATCACATCATCCGGTTGACCGACCTGCAAGGGGAAGCGTCCGCACGAACCGCCGGAGACAACGCCCTCGCCTCGGCTATTTCTCAAGAAATACAAGATCGGACCGACGCCATAGACGTGCATGCCTCAGCCGAGGGGGAGGAGGTCCATGGATCCACCCCTGATGCCGATCCTGAGATGATCATGTGCCGCGACCTCGGCGCTCAGGCGAAGGTTGGCGTCCCCACGGACCCGAATCACATCGTCCGCCTGACCGACCTTCAGGCAGAAGCTACGACTCGAGAAGACGTCGACGCCACGAAGGCACCTCTCAATAGCCCCGCGCTTACGGGAGTCCCAACCGCGCCCACCGCGGCGACGGCAACCAACACCACCCAGATCGCGACGACGGCGTTCGTCAAGGCCGTGGTTGCCGCGCTCGTCGATTCCGCTCCGACGACGCTCGATACGCTCAACGAGCTTGCCGCGGCGCTGGGTGATGATCCCAACTTCGCCACCACGATGGCTACCGCCCTCGGCAATAAGCAGCCGCTGGACGCGACTCTGACCGCCCTGGCCGCCCTCGCGACCGCGGCCAACAAGCTCATCTACGCCACCGGGTCCGACACGTTCTCCACCACCGATTTGACCGCGTTCGCCCGGACGCTGCTCGCCGCGGCCGATGCGGCGGCCGCCCGCACGACGCTCGCCGCCGCCCCCCTCGCGAGCCCTGCCTTAACAGGCACCCCGACCGCCCCGACGCCGGCCACGGCCACCGACAGCACGCAGATCGCCACGACGGCGTTCGTCAAGGCCGTGGTCGCGGCTCTCGTGAATTCCTCGCCGGCGACGCTCGACACCCTGAACGAACTGGCCACCGCGCTGGGCAACGACCCAAACTTCGCCACCACGATCACCACGGCCCTCGGCGGTAAGCAGCCGCTGGACGCGACCTTGACCGCCCTTGCCGCCCTCGCGACCGCGGCCAACAAGCTCATCTACGCCACCGGGTCCGACACGTTCTCCACCACCGACCTTACCGCCTTCGCCCGGACGCTCCTCGCCGCGGCCGATGCGGCGGCCGCCCGCACGACGCTCGCCGCGGCCCCTCTTGCGAGCCCCGCCTTTACGGGCACCCCGACGGCCCCGACGCCGGCAACTGCCACGGATAGTACCCAAGTCGCGACGACGGCGTTCGTCAAAGCCGTGGTGGCAGCCCTTGTGAATTCCTCTCCGGCGACGCTCGATACCCTGAATGAACTGGCCACGGCGTTGGGTAACGACCCCAACTTTGCAACCACCATCACCACGGCCCTCAGCGGGAAGCAACCGCTGGACGCGACGCTTACCGCCCTGGCTTCCCTCGCGACCGCGGCCAACAAGCTCATCTACTCCACTGGGTCCGACACGTTCTCCACCACCGACCTGACCGCGTTCGCTCGGACGCTCCTCGCCGCAGCCGACGCGGCGGCCGCCCGTACAACACTGGCCGCCGCGCCCCTCGCGAGCCCCGCCTTTACGGGCACCCCGACCGCCCCCACTCCGGCCACGGCATCGGACAACACTCAGGTCGCCACGACCGCGTTCGTCAAAGCCGTGGTGGCCGAGGGAGGAGGCGGTGGCGGCGAAGGGACGATACCGGAGCTGGTTTGGAAAGCGCTGCAGCGAACGCTTCCCGTTTCGGGATACTGGCGAGCAATCGCTTACGGAAACGGTATGTATGTAGCCTTGCTCGCCGGTACAAATGTCATTGCGACTTCCCCAGATGGAGAGGTGTGGACGCAAAGAACCATTCCAATCTCAGGTGCTTGGTATGGGATAGCCTTTGGAAACGGTATATTTGTTGCGGTTGGTGACGGTCCAACTGGTATTGTTACATCTCCTGATGCAGAAAACTGGACACAGCAAGTTTTCCCCACTGGAGGAGTATGGTGGGACATTGCTTATGGGAATGGGCTATTCGTTGTAATAACTTTCAGTGATGGTCGTGCCTTTACTTCTCCGAATGGAGTGGCATGGACACAGCGGGATCTCCCTGCCGTGGGATACCTGTCAGCTATCGCTTTTGGCAACGGCAAATTTGTCATTACTCCACATAATGGGGCTGTCGCGTTGACTTCTCCGGACGGAGAGGCTTGGACGCAACGAAATCTCCCTTCTTCAGGGCAATGGCATGCAATCGCCTTTGGAAATGGTCTCTTCGTCATCATGAAGGCAGGGACCGAAATCGCGGCGACATCTCCAGATGGAATCGACTGGACGCAAAGAACCATTCCAATCTCCGGGTCTTGGGAGGCTGTTGCCCATGGGAATGGCCTGTTTGTAGCACTAAGCCTTGGAACAGCCGACGCAGTCACATCACGAGATGGGATAGATTGGACACAGCAATCCTTGCCAGCCGTGCGTAACTGGTCAGCGCTTGCTTACGGTAATGGTGTATTCGTTGCAACAGCAAATGAAACAAATTCTACTGCAGTGATAACAGCTACAGCATTCCCTGACGATTTTGCATTAAGGCAGTATGAATCCAAGCCCCCTTTTCATAGTGTGCTAATCCAGCTCAAAGACGAGTTCCGATCCCAAGTTGAATCATCCTCTGGCGGTCGCCTAACCGCTATCTACGACAAAAACGGCAAGCCGTCAATCATGTACGTCGTCCCCAAGTTCAGGATGCAGGATATACACGCAGACCTTGGATCTGGTGTATTCCCTGCCTTCGTCAAGGGTGGAGTCGAAAAGTCAGAGTATTTCATCGGAGCCTATAAGGCATTCAATGACGGGGGGCTCGCTTGCTCAATGCCTGGAAGATTCCCTTGGGTTTCGATCAATTATGATAATGCCAAGGCGGCCTGCTCCAATAAGGATAACGGAACAACCATCGTCGGGTGGCACATGGCCACGGATCTTGAGCGTGCCGGACTCATCCTTTGGAGCCTCAAAGAAGGCCACCCTCAGCCCCGTGGTAATACGGCCTGGGGCCAAGCGCATGATGCCTTATGGGAGACTGCTCAGCGTGCCGACGGAGCGATCCCAGGAGTTGCGAGCGGAAACGGTGCGACGAAGCTTGGTCTCGGCCCAAATTCTTGGCGGCATAACAATGCTCCCGACGGTGTTGCCGACCTTGTTGGTAACGTTTGGGAGTGGGCGGCCGGATGGAAACTGGTCGATGGACAAATCTATGTTCCGTCCACCTTCGACAATAATTACGACGAACCGGAGGGATCATGGGTTGCCACGGGCGTGTATCTGGATTCGACCGGAACCACCGGCACGGATACGGTCGCCTCAATAAACGGAGCCCCGATCTTGGCCTCAGCGAGGGCCGTGCCTTCCGATGATTGCGGCAACGGCCTAGGGTCCGGGGCCCCCGACTACGACTATACGCACATCTCCGGAGAGTCCGGCGCCCGCAGTGTGACGATGAGCGCAGGCTATGACGCGCTGCCACTAGCGACGAGACAGCTCATGATGCGGCTGATGATCGCCCATAAGATTAACGGGGCGGCCGCTCTGCCATTCGCGGCTAAAGGAGCCGTGTACGTACGAAATTATGGCGAGCGCTTGCCGATCCGTGGCGGCAGTTGGTACTACGGCGCTGATGCCGGGGTGGCCGCACTGAACCTGTACACCCGCCGTGTGTTCGTCAGCAGCAACATCGGCTTTCGCCCGGCTTTTATGTGATCTGGATCCTGGGTCCTGGAATCTGATTATGGAAACCATGCGGGTCTATCAGAAATGGGAGGACATGACGTTGTACCTATATGAATCGCTACGATCATATCCCAAGAGCGAGCGATTCACCCTCGCCGCGGAGACGATACGCGCGTCCATTGACGTTGGTGCGTCCCTGGCTCGAGCGAATGTTGTGCGCGACAAATGGAAGTGGATAGAGCGTGCAGACATCGAACTCGCTCGATTAAAGATACTCGTTCGGCTCGGATTCAAAATGGAATTTCTTCCAATAAAAAAATATGAACTATTGAGCGGAATGCTCACGGAAATTGGTCGCATGATAGGCGGCTGGACCAAGTCCAGCGCCTAAAGGGGTAAGGCTGTAACATGGAGCGCTTGCCGATCCGTGGCGGCAGTTGGAACAACGGCGCTGATGCCGGGGTGGCCGCACTGAACCTGAACAACCGCCGTGTGAACGTCAACAGCAACATCGGCTTTCGCCCGGCTCTACTCCAAGGCCAGAAGCCGCTCCTTTACGGAGGAACGGACAGAGCGATGGAGAAAAGGAGTCTTATCCCTTCCCCGATAGGGGAAAATATCAACAGCCGCGCGCGTCCGAATCTTACCGATTGGCCGTCGCGCGGCGCCTTTTCCATGAGTTGTAGATCAAACATCTGGGACAAGGTAATTGATTTTGAAAACCTGTATGCTGCATACAAGGCTGCAACAAAGGGCAAGCGATACAGACGGGCTTCTCTTGAGTTCGCTTCAAACCTAGAGGAAAATCTCATCACGATTCAAAACGAATTGATTTGGGGGACATGGCAGCCTCTTCCGCTGCGAGAATTCTGGATCAACGAACCAAAGCGCCGCCTTATTTCCGCTCCTTCATTCCGAGATAGGGTGGTGCACCACGCAATTGTGCAGGTTGTCGAGCCTCTGTTTGATCGACGTTTCATCCACGATTCCCACGCGTGCCGTATTCACCACGGAACCATCCTGGCCGTTCATCGTGTTCAACAATTCGCTCGGCAAGCTAAGCGTCGATGGGGTTCCTATTATGTCTACAAGGGAGACATAAAATCATATTTCCCGTCCGTTCGTCACGACATCCTTAAAGCAATAGTCAGGAAAACAATCAAGGACCTCAGAGTACTGGATCTCCTCGATCGCATCATAGATTCAAATCGAAATAGCCCTGGCTGTGGGATCCCGATCGGATCACTCACATCTCAGCTGTTGGCGAATGCATATCTCGATATCCTTGACCATTATGCAAAGGATCGCCTTGGCATTAAATACTACGTCAGATATATGGACGACTTCGTCGTTATCGCGCATGATAAAAAGGAAATCAGAGCACTTTCCTCGGAACTAGAGCGATTCATCAAGAGCAACTTGTCCCTTACCGTAAACCCTAAATCTGGTTATTTCCACGGCCGAAACGGCATTGCCTTTTGTGGTTTCAGAATCTGGGCAACCCATATACTACTGAGAAAACGAATACTCCGCTGCTCAATGCGCAGGCTTCGAAAATTGGTTGCCTCCATGGCTCCGCAGGAAAAGATACGAGAGAGCATAATGAGCTTCACGGCCCATGCTAAGCATGCATCATCCCGCAGGTCTGTTGAATCAATACTAGGCAAGATTATAATCAGAGGGGGGTCTCAATGACATCTCAGGAAGCTCGATCTGAACGAGATGGCCGCCTTTCGGCCTGTGATTGGACGCAGAGTCCGGACGCCACCTTAACAGCAAACGAGCGTGCCAGGTGGAGAGAATATAGGCAGCAACTGCGCGACGTTCCCCAACAGCCAGGCTTTCCCGATTCCGTAGATTGGCCAGAGTTACCCGCCCGCGATCTGATCGTAGGGGGTGCTCCCCTGGAAGATTTATGATGTCTCTTTGGCACGCAAATACCCACCAAAACTCGCTAAAACACGGATAATTCTCAAAACACGTGGGAAATTTTCTCAAAATGCGCGCACGGTTACAGTCGCCGAGGTCTCCCGCAAACTCGATGCGCTGAAACGGCTTCCCATCCAGCGCCTCAGGCAGGACGCGCTCGCGGCGTACGTGAGCGAATTCTACGAGAAGGGGTGCGCCAAGTCCAAGGCCATGA
>JAEWSV010000302.1 GCA_023398155.1 Spirochaetota bacterium | reverse complement strand
CGTCAACGGCGGCCATAGGCCTCGCCTCGTTTCGTTCAGCGCTCTTGACCGGTATTGCGGACTCCGATCCGCGCCCATACGATGGGTGGCTTCCCTGGCGGATCTCGCGTCGCTCGCCAAGCTCTTCGGCGATCTTCGCTTCCCCGGTCCCGATCTGGCCGACGCGTCCGTACGCACCGAAGCGTCGGAAGCCGATGGCGACCGAGGCTCTACCTGGCTTATCCGTTGCGAGGACGAAGACCGACGGCCCGCCTCCTTCCCTGTCCTGGATTTCGCCTGGGACGCCGCGACCAAGGCTTATATCGATCCGGGAAATCTGTACCCTGCGGTCCGCGCCCTGCGGGGAGGCGGGAAAGCCGCTCCGTCTCCGCGGTCCGCCGCGGGACCGGACGGATCGTGGTGGTCGGCCCTTTCCACGAATGCGGACGGGCTCCGCGCGGCGGCCGATGCGGCGATCATCCTCTCGCGCTACCGGGGCGCCGCGCCCGAGAATGAGGGAGAGGCGGAGCGCCTCGTCGCCGAACTCGCGCGGAAAGCGGACCGCCTTGAACCGGGGCCCGACCCGTCGGCCGAAGAGCAACGGACCCTCCTCTCCATGATCCTCGTCTCCCGCAGACCCGAACTCGGTCTCTCTCTCCTCAAGAGGATAGGGTACATGGACGCCTTTTGGCCCGAACTCGCCGCCATGGACGACGTGGACCATGCCAAGGAATTCCATCCGGAAGGAAACGTATGGACCCATACCCTGGAAACGTTCCGGTACCGGAAGATCACCGACCTCGGCCTCTCGCTCGGCCTGCTGCTCCACGACGTCGGCAAACCCCTCTCCACCGCCTCGGGCGGCCGCCGCTTCGACCGCCACGCGGAGATCGGCGCCGTAGCCGCTCGCGACTTCCTGCTCAGGCTCGGCTACGATCGGCCGCTCGTCGAGGAAGTCTTCTTCTTCGTCCGCAACCACATGATGCCCGCGGCCCTGCCGCGGCTCCCGCTCACCCGGATGCAGGAGACCCTCGAGTCGCCGCTCTTCCCCCTGCTCCTGGAACTGTATAGGTGCGACGAGTCGTCCTCGTTCAAGGGCTTGGACGGTTTCTATGAGAGCTGCGCCGCCTACCGGACCTATCTCCGGCACGTGAAGAATCCCTACCGGTCCGCGGACGGGAAGAAACTCATGCGGCGCCTATTCGAAAAATGAGAAAATAGGCCACGCGGCGGCGCAAGCGGCGTAGGCGGCGCAAGCGGCGCAAGCGGCGCAAGCGGCGCAAGCGGCGTAGGCGGCGCAAGCAGCGTAGGCGGCGCAAGCGGCGCAAGCGGCGGCTGCTTGGGCGTGACAACCATGGCGGCGGCGTAGGCCGCGCGCGATCGTGCTCAGCAGCAGCCGGCGATCGCCGCTTCCAGCGCGTCCAGCCGCGCGGGGATGGTGGCGACCGGATCGACCTCCCGGCCCAGGGCGGTGAGGATCGCCGAGGTCTCCGGGTCGCGGCCGAGGGTTTTCCGTACGAGGTCCACGTGCTTCGCGGGGTGCCCGGTGGACACCACGACGACGTGCCCGTCTTCCAGATCGCCCGCGATGGTACGTTCAGCCGCGGCGAAGCCCACCGCGCTGTGGGGATCCAGCATGAGGCCGTACCGTTTCCAAGCGCGCTCCATCGCGGACAAGGTTCCCGCGTCGTCGACTTTTTCGGGGTAGACCATATTCCGCATAACGGCCGGAGCCTCGGCGTAGAAAGCGGCTAAGCGCTCGTAGTTCGATGGATTCCCGACGTCCATGGAAGCGGAGACGGTCCGCACCGGCTCGCGGGGGGCGAACCCCCTTCCGCGGAGGTAATCGCCGAAGGCATCGTTCTCGTTCATCGCGGCGATGAAGCCGTTGACGGGCATCCCGAACTTCCACGCGTAGAGACCCGCGATGAGGTTGCCGAAGTTTCCGGAAGGCACGCTGAAGAAGAGGTCGCCGGTGAGCTCTCTTTTGAGCCGCACGAACGCGTAGAGGAAATAGAAGGTCTGCGGCAGGAGACGGCCTACGTTGATCGTGTTGGCGCTCGTGAGGCCGTATCGATCGGCGAAGGGCCGGTCGTCGAAGGCCTCGCGGATGAGGCGCTGGCAATCGTCGAAGGTGCCGTCGATCCGGATGGGCAGGACGTTGCCCCCCGCGGGGATGAAGGTGCCGGGGTCGAGGCCCCGCACCGGCCCGGAAGGGTACAGGATCACGGCGGTGATCCCCGCCCTGCCCGCGAAGGCGTGGGCCACGCTCGCGCCCGTATCCCGGGTCGTGGCGGTGAGCGTCATGGCGTTGCCGCCGTTCTTGAGCAGTTCCTCCATCACCGCCGCGAGGAACGCGATACCGAAATCCTTGAACACGCCCGTGGGCCCGTTGTGCAACTCCAAGATCGACAGCCGATCGTCCAAGCGGCGGAGTTCAGGTTCAAAGTTGAAGGCGCTCTCGGCGACGCGGGCCGCGGAGAAGGGATTGAGTTCCCCCTGGAGCAGGGGAGGCGCGACGGTCGCGACGAGCTCGGGATAGCTCGTATCGGCGTCCATATGGAGGAAGAACTGCCTGAGGTCCACAGTCGCGGTCGGCACGTAGAGTCCTCCGTCCGTCGGTAGGCAGCGGAGGACGGCGTCCTTGAATGAAACGGGCGAACCGCCGGAACGGGTGGATCGAAAAAGCATCTGCTCTCCTCTGTAAGTAGGAGTGTAATTCCCTATTGGCAGTAGGGCAAGCGCGAAGACCTAGCCGAGACGATAGAGCAGCGGCACGAGGACCGGCACCAGGAGGGAGAGCGCGAGTCCGTGGGCGATGGACAGCGGCACGCTCCGGGGCCCCGCGCAGCGCTCGATGAGCGGCAGCGTCACGTCCATGCTCGTGGCGCCGCCCGCCCCGATGGCGAGTTCGAACCGCCCCGTAGAGGCCAGGAAAGGTATCGCGAGCAGGGCGATGGTTTCCCTGAGCATGTTCGCGAGGAAGGCCGCGGATCCGAGCAGAGGATCGCCGAGGTCGGTTATGAGCACGCCGGAAAGGCTATACCAGCCGAAACCCGCCCCCAGGGCGAGCGACTTCCCCACGCCGAGGCTGAAGAAATAGCCGACCGCGAGCGATCCGCCGAGCGACCCGATGATGGTTCCTATAGGGGCGATGAGCGTCGCGGGGCGTAAGAGCATGGCGCCCAGGTTGACCTGATTCGCGGCCATCTGCATGCCGATGAGCGCGAGGAGGGCGTAGAGCGTCCACGTGGTGAGGGAGCCGGAAGACAGGAAGGGAATCGGCGGCAAGGCGAGCCCGATGGCGAAGGCGGCGACGACGATGAGGAGCAGCCGCAGGGGGCCGCGGATGTGGGATTTTAGGTCGAAGGGCGCGCCCGAGGCGATCGACGGCCCAGTACCCGATGATGAGGGTCCGGCACCCGGCCGGGCGTCTTGATCGCCGCGCTCACCGCGTTCGCAGCGCCTGAACAGCGGACCGAGGGCGAGCAGCGCGAGCACCGTGCCCGCGACCGTGGCCGCGGCCGTAGAGAGGGCGAGGGCCCCGATCTCCCCGAGACGGCCGGCGATGTCCCGGCTCTGCGCGAGGCGCAAGCCCATGGACGCCAAAAGAACGTAGAGGGTCCACGCCGCGGCGGCATCCACTACGGGCTGTTTCGGAGCGAGACGGAGGCGATGGACGGCCATGCCTACAGCGAGGAAGGAGAAGAGCACGACGAGGGAAAGCAGCTGATCCATTCGTCCAGGATACCCGAGAGGACGAGATTGGGCAAAGGGACGGCGTGCATAAATATGCGTGAAAATTGACACGGCCTGTATATCAGAATAGTATACTGAGCAATCTCGCTTCGATTCGAATTAGAGGAGGTCGCTCATGTCGATCCATCGCTCCGTACGTACGCTCGGCGTTTTTACCGTCGCGGCTTTTGCCGTTATTACCATCGCGTCCTGCGCCAAAAAGGAAGCCGCTCCGGCCGCGGCCGAGCGCGTTAAACTCGTCATCGCAGCCGATGCGACGTGGCCGCCCATGGAATTCGTCGATGAGAACAAGAATATCGTCGGTTTCGCCCCCGAGATGATGGCGGCCATAGCCGAAGCCGGCGACTTCGATATCGAGATCCGCAACACCGCCTGGGACGGTATTTTCGCCGGCCTCGCCGCGGGAAACTACGACGCTATCTGCTCATCCGTCACCATCACCGAAGATCGCAAAGCGACTATGGATTTCTCGGAACCCTACGTCAACGCGGGCCAGATCCTCGTGGTCTCCAAGAGCCTTGAGGGCGTGGCCGCCCTCGCGGACCTCAAGGGCAAGAAGGTCGGGGCGCAGATCGGCACCACCGGCGCCATCGAGATCGGGAAGGTAGAGGGCGTAGTCCTGGCCACCTACGACGAAGTCGGACTCGCGTTCGAGGACCTCGCGAACGGCCGCATCGCGGGCGTGGTAGCCGACAATCCCATCGCCGCCAATTTCGCCATGCAGACCGAGAAGTTCAAGGACAAGCTCAAGATGGTCGGCGTCCCCTTCACCGATGAGTGGCTCGGCGTCGCGGTCAAGAAAGGCGATACCAATACTCTCGCGCTCATCAATGCCGGCCTCGCGAAGATCAAGGCCTCCGGAAAGCTGGACGAGATCGCCGCGAAGTGGCTCCGTTAGAATGGCGGACTCGCGCGCTCAAAAGGTAGGGGAAGGTTCCGACCTTCCCCTACCGACCCACATCAACGTAACCGACGGGACGCTGATTCCCCAAAAAGGGGAACACGGCGCCCTGTCGGCCTGGAACATTTCTTTTTTCGGCGCTCTCGCCCTATTGATCGGCCTCGCGCTCTTCCAGCCGGATCCGTACCTCAAGATACTCGCCTTCGTCCCGGACGGGCTCGCCGTCACCTTCGGCGTGACGGTCGCGTCCATCTTCTTCGCGCTCTTCATCGGGCTATTCGCGGGACTCGGGCGCATTTCCCGTCAGCCGATCGTGAACCGGGTCGCCACGGTCTACGTGGAGATAATCCGCGGCATTCCCCTGCTGGTCCAGCTCTTCTATATCTACTACGCGCTCGGCGAATGGTTCAAAGTCAGCGGCCCCATAGCCGCGATCTTGGCGATGTCGATCTGCTACGGCGCGTACATGGCTGAAATATTCCGCGCCGGCATCCAGGCTATCCCGAAGGGGCAAATGGAGGCGGCCCTCGCCCTCGGCCTGAGCCGCGGCCAGGCGATGCGCAAGGTCGTGCTGCCGCAGACGGGCAAGGTCATCTTGCCGCTGATCGGGAACGAGTTCATCGCCTTGCTCAAGGACTCGTCCCTCGTTTCCATCCTCGCGGTATCGGACCTGCTCAGACGCGGACGCGAGTACGCGTCCACCTCGTTCAGGTATTTCGCAAGCTATACGGTCATCGCGCTGATCTACCTCGTGATGACGCTCTTCTTCTCGCGGCTCGTCGCGTTGATGGAAGAAAGGTTGAGGCATCGTGGAACCGTTCATTAGCATCAGAGGCGTACGCAAGAACTTCGGCCATGTCGAAGCCCTGCGCGGCGTAGATCTGGACGTCAAGAAAGGCGAGGTGATCCTCATCATCGGCCCGTCCGGTTCCGGTAAGAGCACCCTGCTCCGCGGCGTGAATCGGTTGGAGCGCATGGACGGAGGATCCATCCTCATCGACGGCGAGAGCGTGACCGACGAGAAGGCCGATATCCGGCGCATCCGTGAAGAAGTCGGCATGGTCTTCCAGAGCTTCAACCTGTTCCCCCACCTCTCCGTGATGGGCAACATCACCCTCGCCCCCGGGACCGTCAAGAAGACAACCAAGCAGGAAGCGGACGAACTCGCCCGCAGGCTCCTCAAGAAGGTCGGACTCCTGGACAAGGCCAACGCCTACCCGGACCAACTTTCCGGCGGGCAGCAGCAGCGCGTCGCCATCGCCCGTTCGCTCGCCATGAATCCCAAGGTCATGCTCTTCGACGAGCCGACCAGCGCCCTGGACCCCGAAATGATCAAGGAAGTCCTGGACGTCATGACCGACCTCGCACGTGAAGGCATGACCATGCTCGTGGTTTCCCACGAGATGGGCTTCGCCCGCGCCGCGGCCAACCGCGTCATCTTCATGGACCAGGGCCAGATCGTGGAATCGGCGTCTCCTGAGGAATTCTTCACGAATCCCAAGGAAGAGCGAACGAAGCGGTTCTTGGAGCATATTCTGTAGGGGGAGCGCCATAGGCGGCCAATCAAGAAACGCACGCTGTACAGGTC
>JAEWSV010000560.1 GCA_023398155.1 Spirochaetota bacterium | reverse complement strand
GGCGAGGGCAGTCCAAGCGTCCGCCTCGGCGGGCGGCGGCGGAGAGCCGGCCACGGCGCAGAGCATCGTCTGGATCGTGACCGGGTTTTTCGCCGCGAAGGCTTCTATGCCCGCGATCAGGGAGTCGAAAGGCGCCGCGCCGCGGTCTATCGCCCGATACCATTCGGCCGTGCCTGCGTCCAGCTTGACCCAGATATCCAGGTCGAAGCCGCCCGCGGAGCGGGCGGCCGCCGCGCGGCCGAGGACGCGGGAGACGGAGACGTCGCCGAGGGCGGAGCCGTTGGTGATGACCACGAGGGACGCGGCGGGGGCGAGCTCGTCGCGGACGGCGGCGGCTTTTTCCAGCGCGGAAGCGAAGCCCGGCGACAGGGTCGGTTCGCCGTTCCCCGAAAAGCTCACGTCCGCGACTTCGATGCCCCTCGCGGCCGCGTCCGACAGGACCGCGCGGAGGCCGCGATCCATGGCGGACAGGGAGAACCGCAGGTCGGTCCTGAACGGAAAAACCTCGCAATAGGGACAGTCGAAACCGCAGCGCTTCCGGTCCGGGAACAGGTTGACGCCGACCGAGAGCCCGCCCGCCCGCCGGGAGATGACCGGATAGACCACGGCGCCGGCCTCCCGGTCCAACCGATGTTCTCGCACGGGGCGCGCTTCGGAGCCACGAAGGGACATGGCTTCATGCTATCATGTCGTTCGATGGAAGGGAACCGGACCCACAGCGCCGATCACTGGGATATCGCCGAGGAGATCGTCGAGCTCGTCTACCGCAACATCGACCGGAGGGTCGGCCTGGACGAGATCGCGCGCCATTGTCGATTTTCCCCGTTTTACCTCAATCGACTGTTCCGCTCGGTGGTCGGCGAGAGCATTTACGAGTTCGAGAAACGCGCGCGGCTCGGCAGGGCCGCCTCCCGGCTCATCAAGGAACACGCGACGAGCGTCACCGAGATCGCGTCGGATGCGGGTTACTCCCCCTCCAACTTCGCCGTGGCCTTCAAGGAAGCCTTCGGCCGCTCGCCCGCGGCATGGCGGCTCGAACCCGAGGCTCCGCGCGGATCCCCGCCCTTCGACGAGTACGCCGAGGTCCTTTCCCGTATCGCGGCCCTCCGTACGGAGGAGCATCGAGCGGAGGCGGAGGCCCTGGGCCGATCCGTCGTCCTGGAGCGGCTGGAACCCTTCACCCTCTACCGCAGGCGGTACCGCGGCCCCTTCGGCGGGCTCGCTGTCGCCTGGGACGCGTTCTGCGCCGAGGCGGAAGCCGCCATAGCCGACGACGAGGCGCGGCACGGGGCGTTCGGCCGGCTGCGGCGCTGGATCGGCGTCTCCTACGAGGACCCGTTGACCTCCCGCCCCGACCGGTTCGCCTACGACCTCTGCGTGGAGGTGTCGAGCGGGTACGGCCGCCGCTACCTCCGCGTGGAGGGCGGCACCTACGCCCGCTTCGACTGGCGCGGTCCCGTTTCCGGCCTCAAATACGCCTTCAACGACCTCTTCGGCATCGCGATGCCCAGCCGCAACCTCCGCATGGCCCCGAACGGCCTCTGCCTGGAACAATACCGGCGCGCCGAATCGCCCGACGATTTCGACCTCTCCATTTACGTCCCCGTGGAACTCGACGAGGCCTGACCTGAGGTCACCGGCGCCGGGCAGGTTCGCCGCCCACGCCGCGCTCTCCGCACGAATTCAGAAGCGCCGCGCCGGCCTCCCTCGCTATCCTTCCGCCATCAACCCACGGAAGGAGAAAACAATGATCGACACGAACGACGGACGGCTGTCGCCGTCGGCCCGGTTCTTCGCGAACGCGGTCCCCGCCATGATCGGGATGACCCTCACCTCCGCCATCGTCGTGGTGGACGGGCTCTTCATCGGACGCTTCGTCGGTAGCGCAGCGCTCGCCGCGGTGAACCTCACGGTCCCGGTGCTCTACCTCTTCATGGCCGTCGCCATCATGATCGCGGTCGGCGGCTCCAGCCTCGCGTCCCCGCTCCTCGGCTCGGGAAGGCAGGAGGAAGCGGCCCGCGTGCGCTCGGCGAGCCTCATCCTGCTCCTGGCCGTCACCGCGGGGCTCTCGGCCCTGGTCGCGGTCTTCCGCGTCCCCCTCCTCGCCCTGCTCGGCGCGCGGGGCGATACCGCGGAGCCCGCGGCGACCTACCTGGCCGTCATGGCCGCGGGATACCCGGCCATGATGGCGTCCATCGGACTGTCCATCTTCCTCCGCGGCGCGGGGGAGCCGATCGCCGCGCTCAGGAACGGCCTCGCGGCCAACCTCGTCAACGTCGCGCTCGACTGGCTCTTCATCGTCGCCTTGGGCTGGGGCGTCGGCGGGGCCGCGGCGGCATCGGTGATCTCCTCCGTCGTCGGCGCGGTCCTCTCGGCCCTGACCGCCGCTGCGGGCGGCAACAGGCTCGGCTTCGGACGGCCCGCGTTCCGCCACGGCGAGCTCGCCCTCCTCCTCGCCAACGGCTCGTCGGAACTCGTCGCCCAGCTCTCCGTCATGATCTCCACCTGGGCGTTTAACCGCGCCACGCTCGGCCTGCTCGGTACGGCTGGCCTCGCCGCGATGACGGTCATGGGGTACCTCTCCTTCGTGGAGTCCATGCTGGTTTCCGGTTGTTCAATCGGTCTCGCGCCCATAGTCGGGTTCGGCTGGGGCGCGGGGGAAGCGGCGGAGGTCCGCGCGGCGCGGAGAACGGCCCAGGCCTCCGCGGCCATTATCGGCGCCCTCTGCCTCGTCTTCGCCCTCTCGGGCGGCGCCTCCTTCGCCGCGGTCTGGACGAAGGGCGATGCCGCGGTGACGGCCATCGTCGCTTCCGCGTTCTCCCTCTTCGCCCTGTCCTTCCTCATCAACGGCTACAACATGATCGCGTCGGCGTTCCTCACCTCGCTCCAGGACGCGGTCGGTTCCGCGGCGATCGCCGGCCTCCGCGGCTTGGTCCTGCCGGTCGCCCTGCTCGCGATCCTGCCGCGGTTCTTCGGAGAGAGGGGCCTCTGGCTCGCCGTGCCGATAGCAGAGGCCGTCACCCTCGTCGTCGCGTTCCCGCTCAATAGGAGAGGGCTGCGGAAACTGGATGCGGGCTACGAGCGGAGGAAGGAAGCAGCCGCCTGACGCGCGGGCCTCCGCTAGGCCTTGAACCGGCGGCGCGAGGAACTCCGACGGCAAAAACGATCTTCGATCTCGCTTTTTACGATTTCCCCCGGTCTTTCTTGACCGCCCATGAAATCGGTTCCATCATGATCACCTCGCACATCTCATAAGGAGGAACTCATGAGAAAACAGTTCGTAGCCGTCGTCATGTCTTCGACCTTGCTGCTCTTC
>JAEWSV010000165.1 GCA_023398155.1 Spirochaetota bacterium | reverse complement strand
GTGCCGGAGAACCGGGGCCAGTAACGGCGGCGCGGCACGTGTTGGCCGCCTTCGCGTATTTCGTACCGTTCGCGGCTGCGGGGGCCCTCGCGGGAACCGCGTTCCGCGACTATGGCCTGAGAGCCCTCATGGCCTTCCTGTTCGCCAACCCGGTCACCGCGGGCCTCCCGTACCTCTTCGCCCAGGCGGACGTCACCGATCCCCTATTCCTGCTTGCTACCCGCATCCTCATGACCCTCACCGATCTGTCTTCCCTCGCCGCTATCGCCGCCCTCCTGAATTTCCGCGGCATCGTCGCCGCGTACGCGTATCTCTCGCTCGTCGCGGTCCTCCTCGGATCGACCGCGTTCCTGTAAGGAGGTAGTCCGATGCACGGAAAGAAACGCATAGCCCTTTTCGGAGCGCTCGCTCTCTGCTTCGCGGTCTCCGCCTTCGCGGTTCCGAAGGTCAAGCCCATCCCGCGACCGGAGCCCGATCCAGTCGTCGGCATCGGCCGGGGAAGCGATTGGGAAAGCGTCACGCGGCAGGCGATCGCGAACGCCGGCGGCCTCGACAAGATCGTGAAGAAGGGCGACATCGTCCTCATCAAGCCGAACCTCTGCGTCTCCCCGGCCGCGGGGGACGCAAAGACGACGGACTACCGCGTGGTCAAGGCCATCGCGGAGGTCGTGAAAGGGCTCGGGGCGTCGCGGGTGATCATCGCGGAGGGGGGCTTCTCGGGGAACGCGTTCAGCAAGGCCGAGCTCGCCCTGAATAAGTACGACACTATTCCGGGCGTGGAATTCCTCGACATAAACGCCGTCGACAAGCAGGATAGCTACGAACTCACGCCGCCCAAGAGCCTCATCGGAGGGAAGAGGCTCTTCATCCCCAAGGCGTACATGGACGCGGACGTCGTCATCACCGCGGCCAAGCTCAAGACGCACAAGCTCCCCGAGGCCGTCATCTCCTTGAGCCTCAAGAACGCCTTCGGCGTTCCGGCCGGAAAGGTCTACGGCGGCTACGGCTACAAGGCCGGGCTCCACAACTTCCCGCTCTCCGAAACCATCCTGGAGATCAACAAGATCAGGCTTCCCGACTTCGCGGTGATAGACGGGATCGTGGGCGGGGAGGGCTACGGGCCCGCGAACAACACGCCGGTGAAGTCCGAGGTCGTTTTCGCCGGGAAGGATCTCGTCGCCGTGGACACGGCGGCCCTCACCTTCATGGGCTTCGACGTCGCCAAGGTTCCCCACGTCGCGCTCGCCGCGAAGGAGGAACTCGGGGTCGGCGACCTCTCGAGAATCAAGGTCGTCGGCGCGGACCTCGCGGCGATCAAGATGGACTTCAAGAGCATGTTCAAGAGGTGAGCGGAGCCCATGAACCTCCTCGCCGATGCCGTCTACGTAGCGCGCCTCGTCGTCCTCCAGCTCCTCCGGATCTTCCCGTATTGGTTCGCCGGCATCCTCGTCGGCTCGGCCTGCTCGGTCTTCTGCTCCCCAGCGATAGAGCGCGCCGTGGGCGCGGTGGGGACCGTCGGCGGAGCGGGCGGACGCGGGGCCGCCGTTCCGCGCGCCTTCGGCGGCTGCTTCCTCGCCGCTGTCCTCGGCGCGGCGTCGCCCGTGTGTATGTACGGGACCGTCCCCCTGATCGCGGCCTTAGGTAAGAACGGCGCGGCCGATCCCGTCCTCGCCGCGTTCATGGTCGGTTCCATCCTCATCAACCCGAACCTCTTCGTCTTCTCCCTGGCCCTCGGCGCGCCCTTGGCGTTCCTCCGCCTCTTCGCCTGCCTCGCCGCGGGCACCTTCGCGGGGATCGCGGTCCGGCTCTTCGTCGCGAAAGGGACCCTGTTCGATTTCAAGGCCTTCGCGGACGACCGCGGAAGGACGGGCCGCCCCGGCGTCCGCGCGTACGTCGCGAGCGTCGGCCGGGGCCTGCGCAAGACCTCGCCCTATTTCCTGGGCGGCATCGCGCTGACGGCCCTCTTCGACCGGTACTTCCCGCGCGATCTCATCGGCTCGGCTTTCGGCGGGAGTACCGGGCTCGGCCCCCTTATCGCCGCTTCTGTCGGCGTGCCGGTCTACGTCTGCGGGGGCGGGACGATTCCTCTCCTCAAGGCCTGGCTCGGGATGGGCATGACGACCGGGTCAGCCGTCGCCTTCTGCCTGAGCGGACCGGCCACCAAGTTGACCAACCTGGGCGCGGTTAAGATCGTCCTGGGTCCGAAGAACTTCCTTCTGTACCTGGGCTTCACAGTCGGCTTCGCCATCGTTGCGGGCCTCGCGATAGACGCGGTATTAGGAATCGTTCGATGAAGGAGACTGGAATTATGACCGAAGTCGCGCTCGCGCGCTGTGACGACTATGAGTACCCGAAAGTGAAAGCCGCGGTCGCGCGCTCCCTCGACCTGTTGGGCGGGATCGATCGGTTCGTGAAACCGGGAGACCGGGTCCTGCTCAAGGTGAGCCTCCTCATGAAGCGGAAGCCGGAGAAGGCCACCACCACCCATCCGGCCGTGGCCCGCGCGGTGGCCGAGCTCGTCAAGGAGGCGGGGGCCTTCCCCGTGATCGGCGACAGTCCCGGCGGCTACCATTTCTATACGCGGAAATCCCTGGAGGGGGTCTACGACACCTGCGGCATGACAGAGGCCGCGCTGCTCTCGGGCGCGGAACTCAACTACGACACGGAGGCCGTCGACGTGAGCTACAGCGAAGGCAGGGTCATCAAGCTGGTGAAGACGATCAAGCCGGTGCTGGACGCCGACGTCGTCATCAACATCCCGCGCCTCAAGACGCACATGATGACCGTCTACTCGGGCGCGGTGAAGAACCTCTTCGGCATCATCCCCGGCAGCTACAAGGCCGAGTACCACCTCCGGTTCGAAGACACCGAGGAGTTCGCCGACCTCCTCATCGACTTGTGCCGCTTCGCCAAACCCGCGCTCACGGTCATGGACGCGATCATCGGGATGGAAGGCTACGGCCCGACCAACGGCGTACCGAAGAAGGTCGGCCTGGTGCTCGCGAGCGCGGATCCCTTCGCCCTGGACGCCGTGGCCTGCGACGTCATCGGCCTGAAAGAGAAACAGGTCCCGACCGTACGCAAGTCAGTCGAGCGCGGACTCTACGCCGGTAACCTCGCGGGCCTCGACCTGCTCGGCGAGAGGCTCGACGAGGTCCGCGTGAGCGACTTCAAGAAACCGACCGTCAAGGTCGCCTTCAATTTTTACAACCTGCTGCTTCCCAAGTTCCTGAAAAAGCCGCTCAACAACCTCATCAAGCCGAAGCCGACCTTCGAC
>JAEWSV010000099.1 GCA_023398155.1 Spirochaetota bacterium | reverse complement strand
CTCCTACGCGCTCAACGGGCGTTTCCCCGTGGCGAAGTCCTGGTGCTCCACGGTTCTGCTTCCGTACGTGATGGAACAGATGCTTCCCGCGCGGCCCGAGCGGTTCGCGAAAGTCGCCGCCCTCATGGGCGAGCCGATCGAGGCGATGTCTTCCAGCGCGGCGGCCTCTATGGCGATCGACGGCATCAGGAGGCGCATGGGCTTGCTCCAGGTCCCCGCGCGGCTCAAGGATTTCGGATTGGCCCTCGACAAGCTCGTACCCGTCGCGGAGGCGGCCAGGACCTTGGAATTCGTCGCCTTTTCGCCGCGGCCCATCACGAGCGAAGTCGCCTATGACCTCCTGAAGCAGGCCTACTGAGCGCATGATCCCCCTCCATAAGCTCGAACGCCTTCCGCGCTCCCAGCGACTCCGCAAGTCGGCCAAGATGTTGACTGAAGCGGAGTTCCGGCTGGTGTCCGGCCGCCCCATGGGATGGGCAGAGCAGGATTACCTCGTGAAGATATCGCTCATGCTTCAGGCCGACGGGGAGTTTTCTCCAGAAGCCGCGGCGGAGATAACCGCCGCCGCCGCCGAGCTGACGGGGGCGCTTCGCTCCGAGACCGATTCTCCGAGATTACCGAGGCGGCCGCTCAACGCGCTCCGCCATATCGTGAACCGGGAGATCGGCCAGCAGATCGCCGATTGGGATTTCATGAATGAGGCTGGAGAGCTATCGCGCGAGGGGCGCGCCGCCTTCTCCGGCGTTAGGTTGTTCTTGGAGGATATCCGTTCCCCCTTCAACGTCGGGGCCATCTTCAGGACCGCCGAATCCTTCGGCGTGGAGCGTATCTTCGTTTCACCTTTGGGCGCGTCACCGGACCACCCCCGGGCCGTCAGGTCGGCCATGGGCTGCGTGGGCTTGGTACCCTGGGAGCAGGTGGAGATCGGCGGCCTGTCGGGGCCGATCTTCGCCATGGAAACCGGCGGAATCCCGATCGATGAATTCGATTTTCCTGTCAATGGAACTATGATCGTGGGCTCGGAAGAGCTTGGCGTGAGCCCGAAAGCCCTCGCCATCGCGGACGCTTCTGCGGGGCGCGTCACCATTCCCACCTACGGAGCTAAGGGGTCCCTAAATGTCTCCGTAGCGTTCGGTATCGTCATGCGGACGTGGGCGGAGCGGGTGATCAGCGGGTCCGCTTGCTATCCAACCTGAAGCCTTCCGAGAAACGGCCGAGAAGGTTCTCGACCTGCTTTTCCGACGATATGCCGAAGCTCTCAAGGGCCTTTTTCTCGATTTGATCGAAGGTGACGTTACCTGCCTCGTACTCGCACAGCATGTTGGCCAAGTAGACGGTCTCCACGAGGTCCCGATAGGCGGTCTCAGCCAAACTCGGATCGTGGTGGAGCCGGATCGCGGTCACGAGGTTTTCCGGGAAATTCCACTTCTCCGCGATGAGGGCGCCGATTTCCGCATGGTTCATGCCGGCTGAAAGGTCTTCAAATGTCGCGGCCGGAATGCCCTTCTCGCCGCAGAAGGCGCGGATCTTGCCTATTAATTCCGGGTGGACGTTCGAGAATACGATCTTTCCCATGTCGTGGAGGATACCGCCGACATAGACGTCGTCCATGAGATTGCGATCCTTGCGAAAGTTCTTGGCTAGGTTGTAAGCGTAAAAGGCGGTCTTGTAGGAATGTTCCCAGAGGAGTTTCTTCTCCGTGGTGTCCTCGCCGAGAATCTTTTGGGTTCCGTAGGAGTACAGGAGGTTCTTGATCCCGCGGATGCCCACGAGTTTAACCGCCTCGGAGATGCTGTCGACCTTCTTGGCCAACATGAACTGGGCCGAATTGACGATCTTGAGGAGATCGGCCGTCATAGCGGGGTCCATCGATATCTGGCGCGCGATATCGGCCATTTCGGACTTCGGGTCGGCGATAAGTTTTTGGATCGAAACGATGTTCTCGGGGAACTGCGGTAGCGCGGTGACTTCGTCCACGATTGCGTGGGAGAGGATGGAAAGGTTTTCCATACGCGCCATAGCCACGGGGATGGATATTCGCGCGATGGTCTCGTTCTCCCCGCTGACGATATCGAAGCAATCTTCGTCCAGGCCCACCTTTTTCAGCATCAATACGAGGATCACGAGTCCGAGGCCGGCGCCTTCGGTATCGTCCAGGACTTGGGTGAGCGCCTCCTCGAGCGATTCGTATTGGCGGGATCGCGCGAGCTTATCGTGGATACGGATCAGTTCGGACTTCGTCACCGCGACGTTGTTCCGCACTTCCAGGTTGATCGTCGAGCCCTTGGATTGGAAGATGAGCTTGATATAGAGCCCTTGTTCCTTCTGGAGCTGAAGGAAATGCGAGAGATTACTCATGGTATCGGACTTGAAAGTCTCCATACCGATCTTGTAATCCTCGGGGTTTTGAAGATCTAAGCCGCGTTCGCGGAAATAAACCCGCTTGGTGTTCGCTTTCTTCGCGTTTACCGCGAGTTCGCGGACGCAATAGATGAGGTAATCCTTGAGTTTTTCCTGTCCTACTTCTCGGAGGAAGGCCTCCATGACCTGTTCGACGTAGATCTCTATGTCGTGGGGCAGGGTATATGTCGTGATCGTCAAAGGAATACCGGACTGAGCGGCCTTTCGGATCTTGTTTAAATCAACCGTCAATTCTTGAGGCGCCGGCATGTCCTATCCTTTTTGTGAACGAACTTGATGTCCACTCAGTATAACATCCGAACCAAGCCCTCCGCAAGGATGGGCCTTTTAGGTTTCGTACTTCCTGATCACGTCCGCCATACGTTTCAGCTCTCGGGAAACGAGCTCGTTGACCGAGCCCTCCGCGAAGTGTCCGCCGGCGTCGCGCGCGCCCGCATCGCGGCCGCAGAGGACTTCCAAGGCTTGGTCGATGCTGTCTATGGCGTATATATGGAAGCGGCCGGCTCGGACATCGTCCTCGACAACGTCGGAGAGGATCACGTTGTTGACGTTCCGCCGCGGAATAACGACGCCTTGAGTCCCCGTAAGGCCGCGTTTCGCGCAGATGGAATGGAATCCCTCGATCTTTTCAGAGACCCCCCCGACGGGCTGTACGTCCCCGAGTTGATTAACGCTGCCCGTGACCGCGAGATCCTGCCGAAGCGGGACTCCAGAAATAGCCGAGAGGATGGCGAGGAGTTGGACCGCGGTCGCCGAATCTCCGTCGATAGCGGTGTACATCTGTTCGAAACAAACGCTCGCGGTGATGGAGAGCGGAAAGCCCCGTGCGTAGCGGCTGCGGAGATATCCGGACAGGATGAGGACCGCTTTATCGAATATCTCTCCCGAAAGGCCCGATTCGCCTTCTATGTTGATTACTCCGCCGTCCCCCGGAGCGACGCGGGCGGAAACGACGACGGGAAGCCCATACGCGTAATATCCGCGATCGTGGACGGCCAGGCCGTTCGCCTTACCGACCGCCGTACCTTCCAGCGCCACGATGATCTCGTCGGAAAGGATCATGGACGCCAACTTATCCTCGGGCAATCGCTGAAGGTACTCCCTGCCCTCCACGGCTCGGCGAATGGTCGCCGCATCGAGTTCGGTTTTACCGTCGCGCGAGGCCCAATAGTCGGCCTCCCTGAGGAGGTCGGCCACCACGGAAAAGCGAGTGCTGAGTTTTCCGCGGTGCTGCGCTTCGCGGGCCGCGCGCTCCAATACCGCGGCCGCGCCTTCGCCGGTGAGGGGTCGGAGTCCCTCTTCGGCGATTATCTTGCGCAGGAAAGCCGAATACCGGCGTTCCGAATCGGGCGTGCGGTCCATGGTGGAATCGAATTCCGCGCAAACCTTAAAAAGTTTCTGGAAATCGGGGTCGGACTGGAAGAGGATGTCATAGCTGAGCTCTCCGCCGATCATGACCACCTTGAGGTTGACGGCGATCGGTTCCGGTTTGAGGGGCGCGGGCGGGGAAAAAGGCCCGGGCGCGACCTGGATTTCCAGGGTGCCCGTTTGGAGAACGCGCTTAAGGTAGGGCCAGGCGTCATCGTCATCGACGATGTCTTCGGCCCGGATGACGAGGACCCCTCCGGCCGCCTTGAGGATGCTCCCGCCGCGGATCCGGAGGTACCCGGATCGGGCTACTTCAGCAATTTCTTGGCCTAGGTCGATCGAGCCGACCAAGTTGACGAGCGTAGGCCGATTCTCAAAGACGACCGGCGGGGCCGGGGATTCGCTACGATCCGCGAGGATGTTGACGCCGTAACGGCTCAAAGCCGGACTATGTCGATGGCGTGCGTTCTGCGAGTCCAGCTGCTCTTTTTCAAAGAAGAAAAGATGATCGAGGATATCGGCTTGAAGGGAATCGAGCCAGGAGATGAATTTCTCGTTGTCTGCAGAGGTTTTTAGGCCTTTCACCAGAACGGCGAGATGCGGCTCCAGCATTTCCCGGCGAAGCTTCGCCACCTTGCGATCGATGCCCGTGCGCGTCCGCTTGAGGGAATCGAAGGTGCTCTTCATTTTATCCATGAGCCCGTAATACTTCTCCCTGAGCGCGTTCCAGTCTCCTTTGGGCAAGGAACCGGCGGAGACGAGCGACTGTAACTCATCGAACGATACGGGCTTCCCGTCTTTCAAGGGAAGCAAGTCGGTGGAAGCGCTATCGTCTTGAATGGTTTGTACGATTTGGAAACCTTCGGCCGCAGCTTCAGTTTCAAAAGCGGCGAGGGTTTTATTTTCCGTCTCTTCCACCTCGGCGAGCAGAGCGTTTTTCTTGCTTTTGAAGGAGTCGCTTTCCGCGTGTATCGCGACGAGGCGTTTAACGTCTTCCACTAGTTCGTGGATATTCCGCTTGAACTCCCGCGCCTTTCCTGCGGGAAACGTCAGCGCGCGCGGTTCGAGCGGAGAAGCGAAATTCGTGACGTACGCAATATCTTGCAGTTGCCCTATAGGTACGGTATAGTTCTTTAAAGCCTTGAGAAGCGCCGTTCTTCTGCCCGTTCCGGGCGAACCCATGATAAAAACGTTATAGCCCTTGGAGCGAATACCGAGACCGAGCGAGAGCGCCTCCAGAGCGCGCGCTTGGCCGATCACGGCCGCGCCGTCCTCGCCTTCATACTCGACGGAATCGGGGGACGTAACAGCGAAGATGGTCTCTTCGATGGATAGTTCGTACGGGCGGCGATCCACGGGCTGTTCTCCTTACGGGAATTTTACTATCCGACCTACGGACCGGGTCGTCAAGAGCCGAACGATAGGAGACGCGCATGATTACCGCTGGAGATGTGAACGGGACCGTCCTCTATGAGGACGCGGAGCACAAATTCGTATGGCTCGGCGCGGATCCTGAAGCCGTGTCCGGCGTCGTCCAAACCAATCAGTACCTCATCGTCGATAAGGGGAGGGGCTACCTACTCGATCCCGGCGGGATCCATCTGTTCGCCCGGGTAGTAGCCGTCGCGAGCAGGTATATATCGTTGGACAAGATCGATACGATTTTCTTTTCCCACCAGGATCCCGACGTTTCTTCCGGTATCGCGCTTTGGCTGGGCGTAACCGACGCGAAGATCTACGTGAGCTCGCTTTGGCTGCGTTTCTTGCCTCACTTCGGCATAGTCGATCAAACTCGCGTCCTCGGCATCGAAGATAAGGGGCCGACGCTCAGGTTGCCTTCCGGATCGATGCTGCGTTTCCTGCCGGCGCATTTCCTCCACTCTACCGGCAATTATAGCGCCTACGATGAGCGTTCGGGCGTGCTTTTTTCGGGCGATATCGGCGCGGCGATTTTCCCCGCCGGAAAGGAAGTGCTGTACATCGACGATTTCGACGCCGTCCTGCCGTATATCGAGGGCTTCCACAAACGGTACATGGCTTCGAATAAGGCCGCCCAGAGGTGGTCCAAGGCGGCGGCGGCCCTTTCGCCGAGGCTAATTGCCGCCCAGCACGGCGGTGTGTACCGCGGCGCCGCCGTCGGCCGCTTCCTGGATTGGTTCGGCCGCCTCGAGTGCGGCATCGACCAGATCGACGCGATCTACAAGCAGTAGGTGAACCATGCCCGAAGATTCAGGAAATTTCGAGAATCAGGCTCTGGCGATCCGGCGGTTCGTCAAGGGCTATAACAAGAGCATCGTGCTCAATACCGTGACCCTCAAGTCGATGGATATCATCGACCACAATATGGAGGTCATCGGGTCGAGCCTCGCGTCCATCGTATCCGCTTTTGAGGAGATCCGCGCGACGAGCCAAACGACGGCGCGGAACGCGGATCGAATCGATGACATGATGGACGGCATCCTGACGAAAAACGCCAACACGGGTGAAGGAATCGGGAAACGCGTCTCGGATGTCGATCGGGCGGCCGAGGGCGCCGGGCGCCTCTCTTCGCTTTTCGTACAGTTGACGGAAAAGGCGACCAGCATCTCATCGGCGACCGACGAAATCAAGGACGTTTCCGACCGGACTAACATCCTCGCGATCAACGCGTCGATCGAGGCAGCGCGCGCCGGCGCCGTCGGTAAGGGGTTCCGCATCATCGCGAACGAAGTCCGATCGCTCGCCGGGCAAACGGGCGACTTCGCGAAAACGATCGAGACGACGATCGATGATTTCCAAAACGTGGTTGGAGAAATATCTTCGGAACTCGGCGGTTTTACGACCATGTTGGCGGCGTTCCGGGAGTCGTTCCGGGAAATCCTGGAGAGTTACCACGAGAACGCCAAAGCCATCGACGAAGCCGGCGCCTTGCTCGGCCAGATCGCCGGCGCTATACATGAAGAGAGCTCCGCATTGACCGCGGGATTATCTTCGCTTGAAGAGATATCGACCTCCCTGTCCGATACGCGCGTCGTGTTCGGCGCCCTGCTTAAGACCTACGGAAACCTCGATCGGATTCTGGATAAGGAGGGCGGCCGCTAGATCGGACGCGCGGTACGGAAAGTGCAGGATCTGATAATACTCGAGCTCATCATCTCTTCCATGCTTCTACTCGCCATCATACGCCCCTTCGTGAAGCGGTTCCAAGGAATCGAAGGGATCGCGGCGTTGCCCACGATAGCGATGGTCGCTGCCATCGCGGTATTCCCCGCCTATGGGTTCCGCCCGGAATTCATGCCGCTGCTCGCGTTCTCGTTCATCCTATTTCTCGGAAGCATCCCGCGGCTCCTCGACGTTATGCGGAGACTCCGGACCGACGATTACGGTGAGCGCAGCACTATCCGGCTCGCGGCTGGCCTTATCTTCTTGGGAGCGGTAAGCGCGTTCGCGATCACGTACGCCCCCAAAGCCGTTAGGATTGAAAAGTCCGGTTATCGCGCCGCGCTGATCCGTGATGAGGCGCGGGACGCAGACTTGTCCCTTCGCTTCTTTCCCGCCGCCGCCGGCGGAACGAACGGTTCGGGAAGGCCTTTCATTCTCATCGCGCCGCCGCTTTCCGGTTCGATCGAAGTAATGAACCGACTTTGCTTAGCGCTTTCTGAACGAGGTTTCTCGGCGGCGACCTTTTCCCGCGTCGGCTCGGATTTTCCCGCGTATCTTCCGGACGGTGAGCGCGTGTATCCATCTATCAAGGCTTTCCTTGTCGGCGCTGTAGCCTATGGCTGGGGGCAGCGCTTCGCCGTCGCCAACCGCGCGGGTTCAGCTATCGAGCTCGAACGCGCCACCGATATCGCCTTCCTCGTCAAGTACGTACGGGAGGCCGCCGTCCGGGAAGAACGACCGTACGAAGATATCGATGCCGATCGCCTCGTGGTGGCGGGATTCGGCTCCGGCGGCGCTGCGGCTACGATCTATGCCGCATCCTCCGAGGCCGCATCGATCGCGGCGGCGGTCGCGGTGGAAGGGCCTATACTATCCGCCCTGCAAGCCGAAGGAAGCGAGAAGACGACGGCCCCCAAGGATTCCGCGGCCTTTTTGTCGCCCTTGTTCAGAGAACTTCTCAAAAGATTCAAGGTCGAGCGCATCGTCGGGACGGGCTCCGTGCCGGCGCCGGCCGTCCCGACCCTCTTTCTCGTATCCGACCGCGTAACCGAGCCGTCCTCGCGCGATGGGCGGTACGTAACCGTGCTTCGCGCCTTGAGGACCGCCAAGGCCCCCTGCGTCCTGGCCTCGGTGGAGGGAGCCGGGCCGCTCGATTATTCCGACATCGGACAGGAGTTCCCCCTCTATTCAGCCATGATGCCTGGACTCAAGAAACGGCCGCGCTCTCCCGGTTTCTTCGTCATGAAGGCCGCGGACTTGATAGCCAATTTCGTCGCTACGGCCGTCCCGCAGGCCGAGGGAACGCCGGGGCTCTCCCGTACTCCCCTGGGAGGGGAATATCGCATGGAGGCGGGCGGCCCTTGGACATCGACCGATATCGCCGCTATACTTCGAC
>JAEWSV010000065.1 GCA_023398155.1 Spirochaetota bacterium | reverse complement strand
GGTACCACCTCTTCGGACGTGCGCGGTAACGTGTTTCCGGTGCAATCCATCGATTTCGCAAACGCCCTGGCCGAGCGGAAGGTGAGTTGGGCCAACTGGTCGCTCTCCACCAAAATCGAGCCGACCTCCATGGTAAAGCCCGGCGTGTCCTACACGGGCCCGTGGACCGACGGCGACCTCACCGAGAGCGGTCTCCTGATCCGCTCCCTGGTCCGGGGGGAACAGGCCGGGACCATCTTCGCGGACAACTTCGAGTCGCGCAATTTCCGCGGCGGAGCGTGGACCACCTCGTATGCGGGCATGGACTACGAAGTCGCGCGGACAGGGAAGGCGAGCGCGATGCTGGAGGGAGAATCCAGCCTCGGTCGCAGCCTGGACGCTACGCGCTACGCCGATATGGCGCTGACCTTCGCTTACAAGACCATCGATACCGCCGCGGGCGATCGGCTGTCCCTGGAATGGTTCGACGGTTCGAGTTGGAATACCCTGAAAGAATTGCCGCCCAGCGCGGATTGGACCATCCTGGAGCAGCGCTTTCCCGCGGAAGCTTCCGGTCGCGCCGATTTCGCTTTCCGGATCGCCGCATCCTTCGCGAGCGAGGCCTTCGCGTGGATAGATGATGTCGCGCTGACCGGTTCTAAGACGTCGATCAGGCCGTAACGACGTTTCGGCCGGAGCCGGAGGGCCGTATGAAGAGAACCCCGTTCACGCTCGTCCTCGCGCTCGCGGCGTCCTTGTTCGCCTCCTGCGCGGCCACGTCCGATATTCCCGAGCCGGTGACGGAAGAGGGCGGGGCCCTGGTCCTCGTGCGCGGCGGGACCTTCAAGATGGGCGGCCGCTACGGGGACCGCGACGAAACGACCATTCGCAAGATCACGGTGTCGACCTTCTGGCTCTCGCGCGCGGAGATCACGGAGGCCGAGTTTAGCGCGTGGAAGGCCGCGACCGGCGGCATGGGCGGACCGGGGATCGGGGGCGACCGCGGCGGAGCCGGCGGCGATGCTTCCGATGCGGTCGCGGAGCCCTCCAAACCGCGCGTGAAGGGTATACCAGCGACGGGCGTGGAATGGCGGGAAGCCGCCGCGTACTGCAATTACCTCAGCGAGAAGGCCGGCCGCAAAAGCGTGTATACCATCGGGCCGGACGGCGTCGTGACGGCCGATTGGGCCGCGGAAGGCTACCGTTTGCCGACGGAGGCCGAGTTCGAGTGGGCCGCCTCGGGCGGCCGCTATTCCCGCCATTACGACTACTCGGGCTCATCGAAGGCGGAGGAAGTCGCCTGGTACAACGGCAACGCCGACGGCCCCCGGCCGGTCAAATCGAAGACCGCCAACGAACTCGGTATTCATGACCTTTCGGGCAACGTGTGGGAATGGTGTTGGGACACGTACGGGGAGTACGATCGACGCGCCGAGCCCGCGGATCCACGCGGACCGGAGTGGGGCGATTGGAAGGCGCTCCGCGGTGGGTCGTGGAAGTTCAACGTCGAGGACCTCCGGCCCTCCAACCGGTACTACGCCGATTCTCGGGAGCGCCTGGTCGACGTGGGGTTCCGCGTAGCTCGGCGGTTCACCGAAGCCGACGAGGCGAAGTATCCGGAGCGCGCCGGAGAGGCGGGCGGGGATCGGTCGCCGACCGCGGTCTCTGCGGCGCTCCAAGCGCCTCCGGATAACGCCGCGTACCGGAACGTCACGTTACCCGCGGCAGCCCGCGCCCGCGATCTCCTCTCCTACATGACGCTTGAGGAGAAGGCCGGCCAGATGGTCCAAGGCGCGGTAGGAAATCTCGCCTCCCCCGAGGACGTGGCGAAATACGGCCTGGGTTCGGTCCTATCGGGCGGCGGCATGGGGCCGTCGGTCAATACGGCCGAGTCGTGGGCCGACATGACGGATCGGCTCCAAAAGGCGGCCCTTTCCGCTCGGCTCTCCATCCCGATGATCTACGGACTGGACGCGGTGCACGGCCACAACAACGTCCGCGGCGCGACCATCTTCCCGCACAACATCGGCCTCGGCGCGGCGAATGATCCCGTACTCATGGAAAGAATCGGCCGGGCCGTAGCCGAGGAGCTCAAGGCCACCGGCGTCTATTGGAACTTCGCCCCCTGCGTCGCCGTAGCGCGGGACGAACGGTGGGGACGGACGTACGAGAGCTTTTCGGAAACCCCCGCCCGCGCTTCGGTCCTCGGCGCCGCGTACATCCGCGGCCTCCAGCAAGACGGCTCGGTGGCGGCGTGCGCCAAGCATTACCTCGCGGACGGCGGAACCAAGGACGGAAAGGACCGCGGCGACGCGCGCATTCCCGACGCGGAGTTGCGCGCCGTCCACCTGCCCCCGTACGGCGCGGCGACTGAGGCCGGGGTCAGGACCGTCATGGCGAGCTTCTCCGCGGTCAACGGGAAACGGATGCACGCCAACGACAAGCTCGTGGTCGACGTACTCCGCGGGGAACTCGGCTTTACTGGCGTCCTCGTCTCGGACTGGAACGCCCACGCGGAGCTGCCGGGCAAGACGCCGGACCAGGTCCTCGCCTGCGTGCGCGGCGGCATCGATATGTTCATGGCCCCGGAAGGCTACGCCGAGGTACGCGAGGTCCTCATCGATTTAACCGAGCGCGGTAAGATATCCATGGAACGGATCGACGCGTCGGTCCTCCGTATCCTGGAACTCAAGTTCGCCTTGGGCCTCTTCGAGAGTCCCTTCGCGGATCGGTCCTCGCTCGGTTCCGTCGGGAGCGCCGAACACCGGTCGCTCGCCCGTGAGGCGGTGCGGAAGTCGATCGTGCTCCTCAAGAACGAGGAGCGGGTCCTGCCCGTCGGCCCCGGCGTGAAGCGCATCGTCGTCGCGGGAGCTCTCGCGAATGATCTCGGTTCCCAGTGCGGCGGCTGGACCATCACCTGGCAGGGCGGATCGGGGCCGATCACCACCGGCACGACCATCCTGGCTGGCATCGAAGCCGCCGCGGAGAAGCGGGGCATGTCGGTGGAATACGCGGCCGGCGGTCCTCGGGGAAAGGCCGACGCCGACCTCGCCATAGCTGTCGTGGGCGAGTCGCCCTACGCCGAATGGTTCGGAGATCGCACGGACCTCAGGCTCAAGCGGGATGACCGCGAGCTCGTCTCGCGCATCGCCGCGACCGGCGTCCCGACCGTCCTCGTGGTGGTATCGGGTCGGCCCATCCTCATCGCCGACGAGATCGCGGCGATCGAAGCGGCCGTCGCGGCCTGGCTCCCCGGAACCGAGGGAGAAGGCGTCGCGGACGTCCTATTCGGCGACGCCGCTCCGACAGGAACGCTCTCCTTCACCTGGCCGCGGGAAGCCTCGCAACTGCCGATCAACGACGGCGACGGCACGGAAGGGCTCTTCCCCTTCGGCTTCGGCCTGAAATACGAGAGATAGCGCTTGGCAGCGGGAAGCGATGACCGGCCGCGGGAAGCGCGGCCGATACGCGTATCCCGCGACAACGCGGATTTGTCAGCATCCTTGTTGACGCGCGCGCATTTTCATTCATCCCACCGATTCAGCCCACGGGCCTACAATGGCCCCACGGAGGACTACTATATGAACGAATCGGTAACGCAATCCCAAGGAACCTTCCGGCTCAAACTCCAGAAGTCCGGACGCTTCCTGAGCGGCATGGTGATGCCCAACATCGGCGCCTTCATCGCCTGGGGCCTCATCACCGCCCTCTTCATCCCGACCGGCTGGATCCCGAACGAGAGTTTCGCCAAACTCGTCGGCCCCATGATCACGTACCTGCTGCCGCTCCTCATCGCCTTCACCGGCGGTAAGCTCGTCTACGACACCCGGGGCGGCATCATCGCCACGGTGGCCGTCATGGGCATCATCGTCGGCTCGAGCATCCCCATGTTCCTCGGCGCCATGATCGTCGGTCCCCTCGCGGCCCTCGGTATGAAGTACGTCGACAAGCTGTACGAAGGCAAGGTCAAGACCGGCTTCGAGATGCTCGTCAACAACTTCTCCCTCGGCATCGTCGGCACGGTCTTCGCGCTCATCGCCTTCCTCGTCATCGCGCCCGCGGTCATGGCCATCTCCAACTTCCTGGCGGCCGGAGTCGCCGCGATCGTCTCCATGAACCTCCTGCCGCTGGCCAACGTCTTCATCGAGCCGGGCAAGGTGCTCTTCCTCAACAACGCGATCAACCACGGCGTGCTCGGTCCCATCGGCGTCCAGCAGTCCACCGAGGCGGGCAAGTCCATCATCTTCATGCTCGAATCGAATCCCGGCCCCGGCCTCGGCATCCTCTTGGCCTACTGGCTCGCCGGCAAGGGCATGGCCAAGGATTCGGCTCCCGGCGCCGTCATCATCCATTTCCTGGGCGGCATCCACGAGATTTACTTCCCCTACATCCTCATGAATCCGAAGCTGATTCTCGCGGCCATCGCTGGCGGCATGGTCGGCACCTTCACCTTCGTCGTTTTCGGCGCGGGTCTCGTCGCTACCCCCTCCCCCGGCTCCATCTTCGCCTACCTGGCCATGACGCCCAAGGGCGGCCTCTTCCCCGTGCTCTCCGGCGTCACGACCGGAGCCGCGGCATCCTTCGTCGTAGCCTACCTGCTCCTGAAGTTCACCAAGCAGAACGAGGAGACCGACGGCCTCCGGAAGGCGGCCGATCAGACCGCGGCGCTAAAGGGCTCCAAGCTCAAGGTGGACGTGGGTTCCCTCTCCGGAAACGGCGTGAGGAAGATCGTCTTCGCCTGCGACGCCGGCATGGGGTCCAGCGCCATGGGCGCCTCCATCCTCCGGACCAAGCTCCAGAAGGCCGGCCTCAAGATCACCGTCACGAACGCGGCGGTCAACGATATCCCCGGCGACGCCGATATCGTGATCACCCACGAGACCCTCACGGACCGCGCCCGCCAGGCGGCTCCGAGCGCGAAGCATATCTCCATCGACGACTTCCTCAAGAGCCCCGAGTACGACGCCCTCGTCGAGAAGCTCAAGGGCTAGGATAACGTAGGACCGATGACCGCTCCGAGCCCGCGAACGCTCAGGAGCGGACTTTCTTCTTGAGGGGCGGCATGGACCTGACCAAGCGACAACGGATGATACTGGACCTCCTTTTGAGCGAAGGACGCGGCGCCTCTTCTGGAGGCGGCGCCTCTTCTGGAGGCGACGCGACCCTCGGACGCATCGCGTCCGCCCTCAACGTGAGCGCCCGTACCGTCCACCGGGAGATAGCCCGGCTGGCCGCGCCCCTCAGGCGCGACTACGGCCTCGTGCTCTCGGGCCGTTCGGGCTTGGGCCTCCGCCTCATCGGAACTCCCGAACGCATCCAGGCGTGCAGGGCGGACCTCGCCCTGAGCGTGCCCAGGGACCTGGATTCCGAAGATCGGCGGCGCATGCTCGCCGTCCTCCTTTTGGACGCGGACGACGTGGTGAAGACCTACGCGCTCACCTCCGAGATCGGCACCTCCGTCGCCGTGGTGCGCCGCGACTTGGACCTGCTCAAGCCTTGGCTCGCCCTCCACGGCCTGGACCTGACGCTACGGAAAGGCCTCGGCGTACGGCTGGACGGGAGCGAATCCCGGCGACGGCAGGCCTTGCTCTCCATCGTCATGGAACAGTACGGCGAGGCCGGCCTCCTGGAATTGCTCAGGAACGAGGCCTTCGCCGACACCTGCCCCGACGAACCGCTCGCGCTCCTGCTCCGCCTCTATCCGGCCGAGCCCTTCCGCGAAGCCGAACTCGCGCTCGCGAACCTACCCAAGGGCCTACTCCCAGCCCTCGCCCCGCGGGACTACTTGGGCCTTGTGGTGCACCTGGGTATATCGCGCGTGCGGAGAAGCCGCGGTCTCCGTCTTGAAAACGCCGACGCGGAAGCGGACGCTGGGGATGGCGGCGCGGAGTTCGACGTGGCCGACGCTGCCCGGGCGGTGGTCGGCGCTCTTTCCGGCGCAGCGGCCCTGTCCAGCGGTGCGGGCGGCGGACCGGAGACGGCTGCGGAGATCGCGGCCGAGGCCGCGGCAGAGGCCGGCGCGGTGGAGCGCTTCCTACGGGGGGCGAAGCCCGAACGGTCCGAGGACGCCGTCCTTGAGGCGAGCATCGGTTCCATTGCCGAAATTAGGTCCCTCATCGAAACCTGCGGAGAACTACTGGGACGGGATTTCCGCGACGACCGCCTGCTCCGCGACGGTCTCGCGGCTCACTGGGGCCCGGCCCTCTACCGGCTGCGTAACCGACTCCCGATACGGAACCCTCTCCTCGGCCAGATCATGACCCAGTACGGGTCCCTCTTCCGAGCGGTGCGCGAAGCCTGCGCCGCGGTTTTCCCCGCCCTTCCGATCCCGGACGACGAGGTCGGCTACCTCGCGCTCCACTTCGGGTCGGCCATCGAGCGGAGCGGATCGGGGGGAGAGCGCTTCAGGGCCATGGTCGTCTGCTCGGCCGGCATCGGCACCGCGCACATGCTCGCCAGCCGGATCAGGGCCGAGTTTCCGGAAATCGACATAATCGCGAACCTGTCCTGGTTCGACGTGAAGGATACCTCGCGGGAAACCTGGGACCTCCTGGTCTCCACCATCCCGCTGCCGCTGGAGAACGACGAGTACGTCCTGGTGGATCCCCTGCTCAGCGCCGACGGTATCCGCGCCATCCGCGCCCACATGGCCCTGCGTCGGTCCCGCGCGGGCGCGGCGCGCCAGGCGGAAGGGTCTCCCCGCCGCGAGGGCACCCTGGGCGATCTCAAGCAGATGGGACGCCAGCTCCAAGCCGTCATCGGCATACTGGAACGCCTAAGGGTGATCGACGGCGGGCGGGTGGACGGCAACTGGGACGGATTCTTGCGCGCGGTCGTGGATAAATCCGCTGAGCGCGGCCTCGTGGACGACGCGGAGGAGGCTCTCCGGGATCTGCGGGAGCGCTCGTACGACCGCGGCATCCTCCTCCCTTCCAGCCGCATCCTCTTCCTGCACGCCCGCAGCTCCGGCGTCTCGGCGGCCTCGGTCAGCCTGTACGCCTTTTCCCGGGCCCTGCCGAAATACGCCGAGTCTTGGGAGGCCGCCCCGACGCGCCTGGCGCTCATGCTGGCCCCCCGTTCGATCGATACAGAGACCCAAGACATCCTGAATGAAATCAGCGTATCGTTGCTGGACGCGCTTACCGTGGAGGTCCTGCAGGCGGCGGACGAAGCGAACATACGAGCCCACTATTCCCGGTACCTGGATCGATACTTCAGGTCCATCCCCCTACAAGGAGCATGACGATCATGGACAGAACACTCTTATCCGAAAAAACCGTTCGGGTGAACGCCGCGTACCGCACCAAGGACGAGGCCATCCGCGCCTGCGGCGAGCTCCTGCTCTCCGCCGGTCTCATCCAGCCGCAGTACATCGACGCCATGATCGCGCGCGACGAGCTTTCCACTACCTACGTGGGCAACGGCGTCGCGGTCCCCCACGGGACGGAGGCTTCCAAGCCCTTCGTCGTGAAGACGGGGCTCGCGGTGATCCAGGTCCCCGGCGGGGTGGATTTCGGCAAGGGCAGAATAGCCCGCCTCCTCATCGCCGTGGCCGCCGCAGGCAACGAGCACATCGAGCTCCTCACGGACATCGCCCAGGTCTGCGTGAACGACGAGGCCCTGGGTCGCCTGCTCACCGCGAAAACGCCCGCGGAATTGCTCGCGGCGATAGCCGGGGAAGGGAAGTAACGCCATGTCCATCACCATCCGCGGCATCGCGGCCTCGCCGGGCATCGCCGTAGCGGCTGCCTTCGTCGTGGAGGCCGCGGACAAGGGGGCTGCCGCGCACGCCTCGGCCGAGGGGCCGTCCGCGTCCGAAGCGCCGGAGCTGGTCCGCGCCGAGGATCCGGAGGTCGAATGGGGGCGCTTCGCCGCCGCGGTCGCCGCCGCGCGGAGCGACCTGGAGGCGCTCCGCGACCGAACTATGGCGGAACTCGGCGAGCTCAAGGCCGAGATATTCGAGGCTCACCTGTCCATCCTCAAGGATCCCGAGCTGGCTGCCGAGGTGAAGCGCCTCATCCGGGAGGAGAAGCGCCCCGCCGCGGCGGCGGTCCGGGGCGCCGAGAAGACCTTCGTCGACCTCCTTTCCCAGGTGGAGGACGAACTCTTCGCCGCCCGCATAGACGACGTCCGCGACCTTTCCCGCCGCCTCATCGCCCACCTGGAGGGGAAGGGCGGCCTTTCCGGCATAGCGCTCACGCGCCCTTCCGTCGTGGTTTCCGCGGACCTCACGCCTTCGCAGACGGCCCAGCTGGACAGGAAACTGGCCTTGGGCTTCATCACCGCCGTGGGCAGCGCGGTCTCCCATTCGTCCATCCTGGCCCGGTCCCTCGGCATCCCCGCGGTGGTCGGGGCCGCCTCCGCCCTGGCATACCTGGAAAGCGGCGTCACCGTGATCGTGGACGGGACCGACGGCATAGTGATCGTGGACCCCGAGGAGGCCGAACTCGCAGCCTACAGGCAGAAGCTCGCCGCCTTCGAGGCACGGCGGTCGGCGCTCAAGAGATTCGCGAATGTGGCCACGACCACCCGCGACGGCCGACGCCTGGAACTGGCCGCCAACATCGGCGGCACCGCCGACCTCGTCGCCGCGGAGGAAAACGGGGCGGAGGGCGTGGGCCTCTTCCGCACCGAGTTCATGTATATGGATCGATCGACCCTCCCCGCCGAAGACGAGCAGGTGGAGGTGTACCGCCACGTCCTTTCGCGCATGGCGGGCAAGCCCGTGGTCATACGCACCCTGGACGTCGGCGGAGACAAGCAGCTCGATTGCCTCCCCATGCCGCCGGAAGCGAACCCCTTCCTCGGCGTCCGCGCGATCAGGCTCTGCCTGGCGAACGAGGGGCTTTTCCGCACGCAACTGCGGGCCCTGCTCCGCGCCTCCACCTCCGGCCGGCTCCGCATCCTCTTCCCCATGATCGCGACGATAGAGGAACTCCGGGAGGCCAAGCGCATACTGGCCGAGGAACGGAGCGCCTTGGAGGGCGCTGGCGTCCAGGTGTCGGAGGATCTTGAAGTAGGCGTCATGATCGAGATCCCCGCGGCCGCGGTCACGGCCGATATCCTGGCCGCCGAGGTGGACTTCTTCAGCGTCGGATCCAACGACCTGACCCAGTACACGATGGCTGCCGACCGCATGAACCCCGATGTCGCCTACCTCCATCGGGGACCGCACCCCGCGGTGCTGCGCCTCATCGGCATGGCCGCCGACGCGGCCAAACGGCGGGGAATCTGGATAGGACTCTGCGGCGAGCTCGCCGCGGATCCGCTCGCGGCCCCCCTCCTGGTGGGCGCGGGGCTCACCGAACTCAGCATGGGAGCGGCTGCCATCCCCACGATCCGCGCCCTGCTCGCCGATCTAGATACTGCCGACGCGCGCCGCCTCTTTGAACGGGCGCGCGACATGGAAGGCGACGCCGACGTACGTCGGCTCATGGAAGGAGCGAACGCATGAAAACGAAGAAGTTCACCATCATCAATCCGACCGGCTTCCACACGCGGCCCGCGCGCCTCTTCGTGGACACCGCCAACGAGAAGTACCCCGACTGCGAGGTCAAGATCATCAAGGGGGACCGGACCATCAACGGCAAGAGCGTCCTCCACATGCTCACCCTGGGCGTGAAGTACCAGGAAGAGATCGAGGTCCAGACGGACGGCCCGGGGGAGGCGGAGGCGCTCGAGGAACTCGGCGCCTTCTTCACCTCGATCTACAAGGAGTGAGGCCATGATCCGCACCGTGACTCTCAACCCTGCCGTGGACAGGACGGCGACCATAGAGCGCTTCGCCGTGGATACGGTGAACCGCGTCGCCGCCTCGCGCCTGGACGCGGGCGGGAAGGGCGTCAACGTCTCCAAGGCCATCAAGGCCCTCGGCGGCCGGAGCGTGGCCTACGGCTTCCTGGGCGGCGGCGCGGGCGACTTCATCCGCGCCTTCTTGGACGCGGAGGGCATCGAACACAAGTTCGTGCGGGTGGGCGGGGAGACGCGGACCAACCTCAAGATCGTGGACCCGGTCCTCGGGACGCACACGGACATCAACGAGATCGGCCCGCCCATCGGGATGGAGGACCTCGCCCTCCTGGAAGA
>JAEWSV010000050.1 GCA_023398155.1 Spirochaetota bacterium | reverse complement strand
GGTACCACGAGTCGTACCGCGGAGTCGATATCGAGGTGAACCTGCTCAAGAAGGTTCGGGTGGAGATCGCGGTCAACGACGGATTCGTAAAACCGACCATCGACGCCATCATTAAGGGCGCGCGCACCGGGGAGATCGGAGACGGAAAGATTTTCATCGTTCCCCTTGAGGAGTGCATCCGCATCCGGACCGGTGAAATCGGCTCGGCTGCCATCGGCTAACTTCGCGATATTAGTTACAAAATAGTAGAATGCCCTATAGAAGGATACAAAAAAGTATCCTCCTATAGGGCGCCATTTTCAGGTTTTATCCCAATCGAACGGCAATTGTTTGAAGTGATCTATAAATATAGCTACATATTCAGTTGAATGATGGAATATTCCTCCAAACGGCGTTAATACTGCATTTCTCCGTTCCAGATGGCACGCCAACTGCATATCTGATGTGTCCCGACAGAGTTCTCCTCGAAATCTCCGGAACAAAAAATCAACTCAGGGAGTTAGGTATGGACGTCGCAACGCTCAAAATTGCGCTGGACACGGTCTGGGTGCTCGTCACCGCGTTCCTCGTATTCTTCATGAACCTCGGCTTCGCCATGGTCGAATCGGGGCTCTGCCGCGCCAAGAACACGGTCAATATTTTGGCCAAGAACTTCATAGTGTTCGCGATCTCCACGATGGCGTACTTCGTGGCCGGCTTCGGCCTCATGTACGGCGACGGGAATCCCCTCGTCGGCCTTCAGGGTATCCTGTTCGCCGGCGGAGCGGACAATTCGCCGGCCGTAGGAGACGCGTATGCGGGCGTCTACTCGGCGCTGAGCTGGACGGGCGTGCCGTTCTGGGCCAAGTTCTTCTTCCAGCTCGTCTTCTGCGGCACCGCGGCGACCATCGTATCGGGCGCCGTGGCCGAACGTATCAAGTTCGGCAGCTTCCTCGTCTTTTCCTTCCTACTCTGCGTGGGCATCTACCCGGTGGTCGGACACTGGATCTGGGGCGGCGGCTGGCTCGCCGGCCTCGGTATGTTCGATTTCGCCGGATCGTCCGTCGTGCATTCGGTCGGCGGATGGAGCGCCTTGGCGGGTATCCTCCTCCTCGGGCCCCGCATCGGGAAGTACAAGGCCGACGGAAAGGCCAAGCCGATCTACGGCCACAACATGAGCACCGCCACGCTCGGAGCGCTCGTGCTCTGGTTCGGCTGGTTCGGGTTTAACCCCGGTTCCACCATGGCGGTCAATCCAGAGGCGATAGCGCATATCGCCATAACCACCAACATGGCCGCGGCCATGGCGACGCTCACCGCCGCCGCGACCGCCTGGATCATCCTAAAGAAGCCCGATCTCTCCATGATCATGAACGGCTGCCTCGCGGGCCTCGTCGCCATCACCGCTCCTTGCGCCTTCGTGAGCGTCGGATCGTCCATGGTCATCGGCGCCGTGGCGGGCATCATCGTCGTTGTCGCGGTCCTCGGCTTCGACAAGCTCAAGATAGACGATCCGGTCGGCGCCCTCTCGGTCCACCTGGTGAACGGCGTTTTCGGAACCCTCGCCGTCGGCCTCTTCGCCGACAAGGCGATTGCTACTAAAATCGGAACCGATTCTTCCGCGCTGCGGAACGGCTTCCTCGTGGACGGCGGCCTCGGCCAGCTCGGCGTACAGGCGCTCGCCGTGGTCGCGGTCGGCGCCTTCACCTTCGTCGTCGCCCTCGCGGTGTGGGCCGTCCTCAAGGCCGTCATGGGAATCCGGGTTACCAAGGCGGAGGAACTCGCCGGCCTCGATATCGGCGAGCACGGAATGGAGGCGTATTCGGGCTTCCAGATCTTCACCAATGTTTGAGGAGGAACCAAATGAAGCTCATCACCGCCTATATCCAGCCGCACAAGCTGAACGACGTGAAGCAGGAACTCTTCAAGGCCGAAGTCTACAAGATATCGATCACGAACGCCCTCGGTTGCGGCCAGCAGAAGGGCTACCACGAATCGTACCGCGGCGTCGACGACGAGGTGAACCTCCTGAAGAAGGTTCGGGTGGAGATCGCCGTGAACGACAATTTCGTGAAGCCCACGGTCGACGCGATCATTAAGGGCGCCCGCACGGGGGAAATCGGCGACGGCAAGATCTTCATCGTGACCCTGGACGAGTGCATCCGCATCAGGACCGGGGAGACGGGTAACGTCGCCATCGGCTGAAATTAAACTCCGTCATAAGGAAACGATTCCGGGGAGGGGCCGCTGAGGCTCCTTCCCGGATTGTCTATGCGATCACGATGGCGGCTATCACGTCATCCCCAGGCCATTTGACAGTTCGATCCCGGCTACCGCACAATTACTACGCTCGCGGCCTGTGGCCTTCGTCTTGTCGCGGCGAGAGGGTGGCAATGGCAAAAGCGGTCTTCTTCAGTATCCCGGCGCACGGGCATATCAATCCGACGCTGCCGTTGGTGGAGGAGCTCATACGGTCGGGCGATGAAGTCGCCTACTACTCGACCTTCGTTTTTAAGGAGAAAATCGAGGCGACCGGTGCGAAATTCAGGGAGTACCGGAGTTCAGCCCATTTCGATACGACTAAGCCGGGCAAGAGCCTGGGCTTCTTCTACTATACCCTCTCAAAAGTCTCGTATGGATTGCTCGATGAGTTGATCTCCGACCTGGCCGAACTCGCTCCCGACTACGTGATTCACGACGCGGCCTGCCTCTGGGGGAGGATCGTCGCCTCCATCTTAAACATTCCTGCCGTCAGTTCCACTTCGACGTTCGCGTTCAGCAAGGGAAGCGTGGGTTCCGGTGCGTTCGGCCGCTTCTTGCTTTCGTTGGGCGTGGAGGGCCTGGCGCACATTTTGAAGGCTCAGTCGATCCAGAGAAAGCTCGAGGCGAAGTACGGAGTCGCCGCTTCTAACTTCCTTCAGGCGATGATGAACGTGGAAGGCCTGAATATCGTTTATACGTCGAGACTGCTGCAGCCGCATGCCCAGGAGTTCGACGAAACGCGCTTCAAATTCGTTGGACCGTCCATTGCGGAGCGAAGCGGCGATCCCGACGCCGCGGATTATGCTACGATGGAGCGCCCCCTCATCTATGTCTCTTTGGGAACCATCTGGAAAGATGAGGCCGCGGTGAACGCGGTGATCGATGCCCTTGCGGGCTTACCGTACACGTTGGTGGTATCGAGTCCCGACAGCCGCGACCATCATCCGGATAATTCCCGCATCATCGTTAAAAGCCATATTAACCAGCTTGAGGTGCTCAAGTACGCTGACGTCTTCATCACGCACGGGGGAATGAACAGCGTCAGCGAGGCCCTCTATCGGGGAGTTCCGATGTGCGTCCACCCGTTCCAGGCGGAGCAGGAGCAGGTAGCCTCCCGCGTGCTCGAGTTACGGTGCGGCGTGCGGATTAAGCGATTCGGCGGAGAAGATATTCGGCGAGCGGTAGCGACGGTCCTTCGGGACCGCACATATAAGGACAACTGCAATCGCGTCGCGGAGTCGCTGAAAGAAGCCGGAGGCTTCAAGAAGGCCGCCGAATATATACATAACTACGTACGGACAATGCGTGCGCGCGGTAGTTGATCCCGGTAAGAGATTTCAGCGGCCGTCCGAACAAGCCACATCTGCGTGGGAATCGCGCCCCAATCCTACCTGAATGTGGGTGACGCAGCACGCTCGCCTTATGTTCTTCCTTTAGTCGGGCGCCCAAGCCGCAGGCATTTTCCTATCGTATAGGCAAATAATCGAGAAATGATATTTCCTGTCGTTATAGTACGCCCTTGGCATGGTTATTGCTTTTTATTGATGTATTTTCATATTGCAAGGAGCCGAATATGAACGAACACATTGATTTCACTGAAACGCCGGTCACGAGCGTGTACGGGG
>JAEWSV010000611.1 GCA_023398155.1 Spirochaetota bacterium | reverse complement strand
GTACCGAGCCGAAGCGGAAATCCGCGCGCGGAGCAGGCGCCGCGCGGCTATGGCGATACCGAGGACGATCGTGGAGCGGAGGAGGAAAGAGGCGAGGGTAGGGAAGAACATGTCATTCCCCCCGCTCGCGCGCGAGATCGATGAGGATCCGGAGGCGATCGTATTCTTCGTCGCTCAGGGGGCGCTCGTCGGCTTCGATGAGGGCCGCGATGGCCCGCTCGCGCGAACCCTTGAAGAAAGTTCGGGTAGCTTCGGCGATGAGTGACGCGCCTTCCTTTTCGGGATCGGCCGCGGGGGACCACAGGTACTTCTGTCGTTCCAGACGATGCGTGAGGATATGCTTGGCCTCCAACGCGGACAGGAAGGTCCGCACCGCCGAATAGCTCGTACCGTCGGCCAAGGCTGCTTGGACCTCGCGCGCGGTCGCCTCGCCGAGCCGGAACACCAGCGCGCCTATCTCCCGTTCTCGTTTCGATAGCCCGTCTAGCATACCCATCGTCGCCTTCTGCGTGCTAAAAAATTAGCATATGCTAGATTTTTAGCACGTCGGATGGATTCCGTCAACTGCGGCCGCCGCCGGCGCTGCGCCCGCAGAAACGGCCGCCTCCGCCGGCCGTCTTCCCTCGCTTTAACCTTCCCGCGCCCGCCGTTCCAGGCGCCGCCACTCCTTGTCCACGCGCTCCTGGATGTATGCCACGTCTCCAGGGGCGAGGTGGCGGAACCGGCTCTGCGCGGCCAGGTACGGCCCCACCGGCTCCTCTCCCGCCTCGTTGATCGTGTAGCGCTCGCCGTCCTCCACCTCGTAGAGGGGAAAGACTTTGGAGCGGACGGCCATTCGGGCCACCTTGATGGAGGCGGACGGCGCGAAGCCCCAGCCGGTGGGGCAGGATGAGTAGAGGTGGATGAAGCGCATACCGGTCCGGATGGAGGCCGCCTTCTTCATCTTCCGCTCGAGGTCCTCAGGATAGGCGATGCTCGCGGTGGCCGCGTAGGGGATGCGGTGCGCGGCCATGATCTCCACGATGTCCTTCTTCTCCTGACGTTTCCACGCGTCGCCCGGCGTGGTCATGGTCCGCGTCCCCCACGGCGTGGAGGAACTCCGCTGGACGCCCGTGTTCATATAGGCCTCGTTGTCGTAGCACACGTAGATGAAATTCTCGCCCCGCTCGGCCGCGGCGCTCAAGGCCTGGAAACCGATATCGAAGGTCCCGCCGTCTCCGGCCCAGCCGACCACGAGCGTTTCGTTTTGGCCGCGGAGGTCCAGCGCGGCGCGGAGGCCTGAGCAGGCTGCGGCGGTGGTCGCGAAGCCGGTATTCAGGACCGGCACCTTGAGCGAGGTCTGGGGGAAATTGCCGGTGATGATGGCCCAGCATGAAGCCGGGATCACGAGGATAGTGTTCTCGCCGAGGGCGCGCAGGGCAAGTTTCATGGCCACGGTCGCGCCGCAGCCCGGGCAGCCGACGTGGCCCGGATTCAGGTATTCGACGCCGGAATAAAGATCGTTCCTCATGACTCTAGCAACTCCTCGTTGAGGCCGAGCCAGACGCTGTCGGCCGGGCATTCTTCGCGGCAAGTCGTCTCGTACATCGACTTCACCGTCCCGACGGTAACGTCCCTGCCGCCGAGCCCCGTGATGTAGCTGTACACCGCAGGCGCTTCGTCGGCGCGCGCCTCGCCATGGCGCGCCGCGCAGGAGCTCGCCGCGCCGCTGCTCGCCGCCGCGGTCTTGAGCGGATACAGAGCCGCCTTGATTTCCTGGGCGAAGATGCCGCCGGCTCCGAAGGAGCAATTGCGGTCCAACACCGCTATCTTACGCGCTCGACCGAGCGCGGCCGCGAAGGCGGCGGCGGGGAAGGGGCGGAACATCTTGATGCGCAGGAGACCGACCCGTTCGCCGGCGGCCCGCAGTTCGTCCACCGCGACGCGCGCGGTGTGCGCGGCGGTGCCCGCCATGACCAAGATGGTTTCGGCGTCTTCGCAACGGTACGCGTCCACCAGGCCGTAGCTTCGGCCGAAAACGGCCTCGAATTCCGCCTCGACCGTATCGTAGATCGCGGGAACCGCCTCCATGGCCAGCTGGATGCTGCGCCGCATCTCCATGTAGACGCCGGGGGGCGCCACCGCGTTCAGGACGCAGGGGGCCTTCACGTCCAGCATGAACGCGGGCGCGTATGGCGGAAGGAAGGCATCCACGGCCGCCTGGTCGGGGACCTCCACCGGTTCGTAGGTATGGGAAAGGAAGAAGGCGTCCAGGACGACCATCACGGGGAGATTCACGAGTTCGGCCAACCGGTAGGCGACGAGGGTGGTGTCCATGGCTTCCTGGCCGTCGGCGCAGTACAGCTGTATCCAGCCCGTATCGCGTTGGGCCAGGCTATCGGTCTGGTCCATCCAGAGGTTCCAGCCGGGGCCGAGGGCGCGGTTGACCTCCGCCATGACGATGGGCAGGCGGGCCGCCGACGCCCAATGCAACATCTCGTGCATGAGCGCGAGGCCGTGCGACGAGCTGGCCGTGAACGAACGCGCGCCGCCGGACTGGGAGGCGATGACCGCGGCCATGGCCGAATGCTCGCTCTCCACGCAGATGAAGCGGCCGTCCAGACGCCCGTCGGCGCAATACTTCGCGAGCTCCTCGACGATGTGCGTCTGGGGCGTGATGGGGTAGGCGGAAACCACCTTAACCCGCGCGAGGCGCGCCGCTTCCGCGACGGCCTGGCTCCCCTCGAGTACTTCCCTCATGATCTTTGCTCCTCGATCGCCATGACCCCGCGGGGGCATTCGGCCGCGCATATTCCGCAGCCCTTGCAGTAATCCTCATCCACCGATCGATCCGGACCGGTCCGGTCCGTCCGATCGCCGTTTCCCGGCCGCTCCGCGCGCCCGGCTCTTACGGCGGCTTCCGGGCAGAAGGTCCGGCAGTTGTCGCAGTCGTTGCAGATGCCGCAGTTGAGGCAGCGCTCCGCCTCCGTCGCCGCGTCCGCATCCGTTAGGGCGGCTTCCGCTTCGGCGAAGGACGCGATAGCGATATCGGGGGCGAGGGAAGAGCCTCGGCGGCGGGAAGACGGCGAGACGTAATCGCGGTTGAGGTTGTCCGTGCGGACCACCTCGCTCGATCGGGCGGACCGTATTCCGCCGCGGTGGATCTCCATGGAGACCGCGCCCCCGCCCACGCGGCAACGCTCCAGCTCGGCCGCCACCGCGGCGGCCCCGTCCTTGAAGTAGACGTCCAGGGCTATGGCCGCTTGCTTCCCCGAGGCCACCGCGTCCGCGACGCTTTCCGTTTCGTTCACGCTATCGCCGCCGAAGAGGATGGGCAGTCCCGCCGCCGAGGACCAAAGCGCCGCGCAATGTCCGTAGGCGGTCGTCGCGGAACGCGCGGTCGCCGCGGGACGCGCGGTCGCCGAGGAGCCCTCAGGCGGCGCCGTCCAGGGCTCGGCGGGCCCCGCGCCGATGGCCGAATAGACGGCGTCCGCCATGAGCGTCTCGATCTCCCCTTCAACGGGGACGACCCTCATCCTGCCGTCGTCGCCGATCCCCGCCGTCCGCATCTTCCGTACGCGCAGCCGCAGGCCGCTTTCGCCCCGCGTCAGGTCGAGGGGGGACGCGAGGTCGACGACGCGTACGCCCTCGGCCAAGGCCCGCTCGATCTCTTCCCGGAAAGCGGGCATGTCCGCCTCCCGTCGCCGGTACACGATGATGGATTCGGCGCCGAGGCGGCGCAGGGAGCGGGCCACGTCCACGGCGGTGTTGCCGCCGCCGATCACGAGCGCCTTCCGGGGCGATCCGGCCGCGGCCTTTCCCGCGCCGTTCTTCACGGAGGCCAGGAAGTCCAGGCCGTCTTCCGCGAGTTCGGCGCCGGCTATGCCGAGCGAAGCGCTTTTTCCGTGGCCGCAAGCCACGAACACGGCGTCGTATTCAGCGCGGGCCGTAGTAAGGAAATCGGCCTCCGCCTTTCGGGATAGGACGAACCGCGCGCCGGCCGCCTCCACCCGCGCGAGTTCGCGGTCCAGGACCGCTTGCGGGAGCCGATAGGCGGGGATACCCGTGCGGAGCGCGCCGCCTGCGCCGCTTCCCGCTTCCAGCACGTCGCAGCCATAGCCGAGCCGACCGAGGAAGTACGCGGCGGAGAGGCCCGCGGGGCCCGACCCGATGATCGCGATCCGCTCGCGCCGCTTCTCCGTCGCCGCGGATTCCTCCGGTATGGCGAGCCGGGTCGCCGACTCGTCGATGAAGCGCTCGAGCGCGTTGACGGAAACGGCTTCGTCGATTTCCCTGCGGTTGCACGCGGCCTCGCAGGGGCGGAAGCATACCCGTCCGCAGATTCCCGGCAGCGGGTTCTCGGAAAGGAGGGTCCGCCACGCCTCCGCGATCATCCCGCGTGAGACGAGCATCTCGATGCGGGGGATGTCCTGGCCGCAGGGACAGGCCGCGGCGCAGGGGGCGGTCTTCTCGCGGAAGTCCGGCCGCATGAAGCGCCAGGCGCCGGTTTTGTTCGCGGCGGTGGAGGCTCGGGAAATCGGCATGAAGAGCGAGACGCGAGCATTCTCGGTTCCTGGGCCTTTCATACGGCGACCTCCGGAAACCTCAGGGCGGCGACTGGACCGTAGATAGTCACGGCGTCGTACGCGGCGCGGGCCGCGGCCATGTTCGCTTCCAGCTTTACGGGCATCTCTTTCGCGATGGCCGCCGTCACCGCCTCCAGCGGAGGCATCCCGAATACGCGCGCGAAGGCGCCGAGCATGGCGGTGTTCGTGATGGGTTGGGTCGCGGCGCCGAGGCCGAGCTCGCGCGCGATGCGGGACGCGTCTACGCACGCCAACGAGAAAGGCGCGAAGCGCCCGATTCCA
>JAEWSV010000527.1 GCA_023398155.1 Spirochaetota bacterium | reverse complement strand
CGTACCCGCCTCGAAGTCGGCGCGGTTATGGCCATGGTCGATGATCGCCTGGAGATTCTCTAGGTTGGCGTGGAGATCGCCGATGATGATGGGCCGAACTTCCGGAGGCAGTTCGATGAGGCCTCCCGGCTCCCCGTCGTCGCCCTTGAGCCGGCCCGGCCATTCCGCCGAGACGGCTATCGCTCGCTCGACGAGTTCGATGCCCTCGAGCGGCGCGTTTTTCCCGGAACCTACGGTTCCGCCATCCAGCATCCCGCCCTTGCCCGATTCGCGGGATTGAATCGGACCCTTCTTTTCCACAGGAACCTCCGAATGCACTGCTATTTTGTGAATCGTCCCGACGGGTCGCGTTTACGTTTTCGTCGTTCCGCGACGAAGCCGACGAAATCATTCTCGGGCGGTACGTCCGAACGGTTGGGCAACTTCACCAGCAACGGCGACGGGATCGCGTCTCCGAGGTCCCTTGCGTTATCGAAATAGGCGAAGCGGACGGAAAAAGCGTGTTTCGCTAAAATATTCTTCTCCGGTTCCGCATAATACTGGCCTAGTTTTGTCATTCTGTCCAGTATCTCTAATATAAACATGTTCCGCAAATGTTCCTGTTTCTCGTCTTTAAGCAGGAATTTGCCGAGCGCATTGATGTCCATGATCTTGAGCGGACGGATCCGGAAACCGTCGTCCGCGTCGAAGTAGGCGTTCTGGATGATGCCGAGCACCGCTTCCAATACCGTGGGGAGCAACTCGTCGGGATGGCGGGACACGAGAACCTCGAAGGCCGTGTCGATGAGCTCCGCATCCGGCTGGATGGTGGAAAAGACGAGGCGGGGTTCGCGGTCGTGGAGCAGTTCGTCCACGACCCAAGGGTTGTTGGTCATGAGGAAACGGAGGTAGAGGCGATAGTTTTCCATAGTGATGCCGCGACGGTTCAGGTAGCGCGCGAAGGCAACCGCGCATTCCACCTGGGTGTCGGTCATACACGCGAAGAGCGCCTCACGCATGGTGTGCGCATGCTCGCGGATGAGCTTCCTGTCGCTGTCGGACATCGCGAAGCCTTGCTTCTGTGCCATTCTTAAGGGACCCTCTACCCGCGCGGCAAAGCGACGGATGAACTTGGGCGGTGAACATTGCCGTGCATCTACTTATCGGCGTTTCCGCATCCGTTATTGAATGGTTTTGGCGGCTCGGGTCGGTCTCGGCCGGCATCGGCGGCTCCGAACGCCTTTTAGCGCGCGCGGTTCAGCGGAGCCGATACTCGACCGCGACGAGAGCGGAAAAAGACGCAGCGAGTCGGGCGGGGAGCGGGAAGATTGTCGCCATGAGGCGCCTCGCGGCATCGTCCAGCATGGGGCTGCCGGAGCTCGCCTCCACGGAACACTCTTTTAACCGGCCGATCTCGTCAACGTTGAGGTCCAGGAGGACGCGTCCTTCTATTCCGCGCGCGCGGGCGCGCGGAGGATAGGTCAAGGCGCGGGCGATCTCCTCGTCCAGCCGGATGAGGAGGTCTTCCCTGGTGGTCAGCTCTGTCCCCTGGGGAGAATTCGCCGTCACGTCGGATGCGCCGGCGGAAGCGGCTAGCTCTGTCCCCGGCCGCGAGGCCTGGCCTGAGTCGTTTCCGCCCGCGGAAGGCTCCGTCCCGCGCGCAAGCTCTGTCCCCGGCGGAACTGCCGCCTGGGCGGCCTCCGCCGCTAGCCGGGAGGAAGGCGGCGGCTGCGTAAGAAGGTCTCGCGTCGTCGTAAGCTCTGTCCCCGATGGAAGCTCAAGCTCTGTCCCCGGCGGAGGCTCCGACGTGGGCTCCGCCTCGCTCTCCGCAGGTCCGAGTTCCAGATGCTCTGTTCCCGATTGAAGCTCTGTCCCCGCGGTGAGCTCGGCTGGAGGTTTAAGCGCAACGGAGAGCCAGAGACCCTCTTCCCGTCTGACGGCCTTCCCGTTCATTTCGGTCAGGAAGATCGAAATGAGGACGAGAGAAAGGACGTCGATGGCGATGGCCAGGGCGGCGGCGACGGCAAAGCGCCGCGCATCGGGGTGCCGGGCCGCCTCGCGGCGGCCTGCCGCCCCCCGCCATCCTGCGGCCGCTTCCCGTGCCGGCGCCCCGCACTCCGCGGCAGCCGCGGATTGCCCGGGAGCTGTGGACAGACCGGGAGCCGCGCGCTTACGGCCCACCGCGCGCCGAGCGCGTGCGGAGGTATTCGGCGCCGCCGCGTCGACCATCTTAGTAGCGATAACTCCCGCTCACGCTGAAGCTGCGCCGCGACGCGGGATAGTACCAGGTCGTATCGTCGTAGCTGCGGTAGTACACGACCGGCGCGTAGGCGAGGTCGAAGAGGTTGTCCACCTTCGCCGTCAGCCGGAAGGCGCCGCGGGCGGCGGGCGGAGAGAAACCGCAGACGAGGCCGTACACGGCGTAGGCTTCGATATTGTCTTGGGTGTTCGCCGTATCGCCCGCCTGGACGGCGTCGCTGCGGAAGGACACGTTCGGCGCGAAGGAGAGGCCGAAGGGGGCCATGAGCGTGATCTCCAGATCGAGCCGATGGGCGTTAACGAGGGGAACGCGCTCCCCGTCGTCGGCGCCGCTCATGAAGACGGCTTCGACGTAGCCATAGGTGCCGCGTATTTCCGTGAAGGCCGCCGGCGCGAAGGCGAGGGAAAGGTCGCCGCCGAGCCGGCGGGTGTCGCCCAGGTTCTCGTTCGCGGACGTGAGCGTGTTGTACGCGATCTCGTCTTTCATCTCGAGCCAGTACGCGTTCGCGGCGGCCGATAGTTTTCGGCCGAGATCTACGGCGGCACCGAGCTCAGCGCTCCTGCCCCGCTCCGCCTCCAGGTCGTCGAGGAAGAGGTCTGTTCCGTATCCGTACAGGGCCGCCTGCTCGTCGGTGAAGGGATACCGGAAGAGAGTGGCGTAGCGGAGATAGATTTTGGCCGTCTCGACCGGCCTATAGGTGAGGCCCGCGTCCCAGACGAAGGCCTCGTGCATCTTCGATTCGTCGACGGAGCCGTCCGCGTTCTCGGCCGCGATCGTCTGCCGGTCGTAGCGCACGCCGCCCTCTACGGAGAGGGACTCGGTGAGGCCGAGCCTACCGCTCGCGTGGGGGCCGACGGAGAATTGCGACGCTTCGAAGGAGTTCGCCTTCGTCACCCGCGGCTTCTCCCCGTACGCGGCGATGTCCATAAGGGCGCCGCGGAGATCGACTCCTGCGACGAGGCGGAGCGGGATGCCCCCCGCGCTCGTCTCGAACGCGGCCTGCGGCAGGAGGGTAAAATCGTGGACGCGGCGATCCGTGTAGGTGCCCCAGGAAGCCATGTCCAACGCGATGTCCTTAATCGAATAGGCGACCGGCAGCGAGGCCGTAAGAGCGGCTACGGGCTGCCAATCGGCCGTCGCTTCAAAGCCGTAGGCATGCTCCCGCGATTCATCGTCCCAATCTTTCGCCTGCCGCGGATCGTCTTCGAGTTGGGCTTCGGTAAGCCCGCCCGGCATCTCGAAGAAGACGTCCGTGAGGGAGAATCCCGCGACGAGGGAGAGCGTATCGGTGACGTCGACGGCGCCGCGCACGGACGCGTTCGCGGCGCGGTACCCGGAGCGCTCGCGGTAACCTTCCGTGCCGTAATGCTCGCCGGCGATCGTAAGGCCGCGGCCTTCTGCGCCGACGCTCGCGGAGAAGCTTTCGCGATTTTCGCCGAACGAGCCGGCCGTAAGGGCGACTTCGACGCGGCTGCCGGTTGGCCGACGCGTGATGATGTTGACGACGCCGCCTACCGCCTTGTCGCCGTACCGAACGGCGGCGCTTCCCTGGAGCACCTCGACGCGGTCTACGTCGGCCAGGTTCACGGAGAGCCAGTCCATGGCCTGCATGTCGGGATTGTTGAGGCGCAGCCCGTTCACGAGGACCAATACGCGGCCGGATGAGTTTTCGCCGAAACCGCGCATGGTGATTTCGGCTTGGGCGGCATTGGAAGCGCCCCGCATCGTCACGCCGGCGACCCTTTGGAGCACTTCGACGACGGAGCGGGCGCCGGAAGCGGCGATTTGCTCGGCGGTCACCACGGAGACCTGGGCGGGCGCCTGGAGGGCCTCCTCTTCCGCGCGGCTAGCGGTGACGACGTACGTGCGGTCGGGATCTTCCCGGCCGCCGTTTCCCGCGGGCGCGGACTCCTGGGCGAATGCGGGGAAGGCCACGGAGGCGATGACCGCGGCGCAGGGGAAGAGCGCGGAGATGCGGAAGCGGGGACGAAGACCGTGCCGGGGGGGCTCGACGGGGACGAACGGAACCATGCTGTCCTCCTCGGGACATGCTTCGGCCGGATTTCGGTCGTTCCGCAGGGAAAGACGCCCCGAGGGGCCGGGAGGAGGGCTTGTGGCCGCGGATAGCGCATCGCCAGGGCAGGTGGACGCGCCAGTCGCGACGAGCCGCACCCTTCCGCGAAGGTCTCGGCCGGACGCGAAGGCTCGTCTCCCGGCTTCCGGATCGTTTTACTCGCGGCACCTTCTCGCGGATCTTCGATCCGCAATGGCTTTCGACCGTTTTCATCCCCGGTTACGGTGGCGGGACCGCCGCGGAATCTCACCGCGTTCCGTAGTCCCTCGCGTACTGCGAGCGCACTATAAGCTCTGTCCCTCCGGGTGGTCAATCGGGAGCGGGCCGCGGAACAAGCTCTGTCCCCGCCCAACGGGCTCTGTCCCCGGCCAACGGGGCTATCGGCGCAAAGACAATCCATAGGTTGACGAACGCCTCCCGCGCCCCTACATTGCGAATATGCGGAAGTTGTTACCGGTATTGATCGGATTGTTTTTCACGGTCGCCAGGGTGGTCGCCGAACCCAGCGTGATCGTTTCTCACGCCCTTTCGATGCACGGCACCCCGAAGTACAAGGCGGGCTTCACCCACTTCGATTACGTGAATCCTGAGGCGCCCAAAGCCGGCCGGATCGTGCTGCACGACATCGGGACGTACGACAATTTCAACCGTTTCGCGCAACGAGGTCTGGCCGCGGCGGGGAGCGAGACGTACTTCTACGATCCCCTCATGGTGTCATCGCTCGACGAGCCGGATTCGTACTACGGCCTCATCGCCAGGCAGGTGGAGTACTCGACCGATTTCACGTGGATCATCTTCCATATCGATCCCGCAGCCCGTTTCCAGGACGGTTCCCGCATAACGGCGGATGACGTCCGCTTTTCCTTCAATACCTTCATCGAAAAGGGCGTCCCGTTCCTCAAGCAGTATTACAAGCCCGTGACCAAGGTCGAGGTGCTCGACGAACTCCGCGTGAAGTTCACGCTCGCGTCGCGGGATAAGGAGATGCTGCTATCCCTGGCCGGCACCCTGATCCTGCCCAAGCAATTCTGGCAGACGCGGGACTTTTCGGAGCCGATTACGGAAGTTCCCCTGGGAAGCGGACAGTACACCGTGTCGGACTACAAGATAGGCCAGTACGTCGAATACCGGCGCATCGAGGACTATTGGGCCACCGACCATCCGGTGAACAAGGGCCGCAACAACTTCGATCGCATCCGCTTCGACTGTTACCGCGACGATTCCGTCGCGTTGGAGGCTTTCAAGGCGGGCGAGTACGATATCCGCCAAGAGGGAACGGCGCTCAACTGGGCCACCCTCTATACGGGCCGCGCCTTCGACGAGGGGCGTATCGTCAAAGAAGAGATACCGCACGAGTTGCCCCAAGATATGGTTGGCTTCATCTTCAACATCCAGCGCCCGGTCTTCTCCGATCGGCGGGTGCGCATGGCGATTAACCAGGCCCTCGACTTTGAATGGATGAACAAGAACCTTTTCTATGGCCAATACAAACGGACTCGGAGCTTTTTCCAGAACACGCCCTTCGCGGCCACGGGGCTCCCGAGCGCGGAGGAACTCGAGATCCTAAAGCCGATCCGCGATAAGGTCCCGCCGGAAGTCTTCACGGCGACCTACGCTCCTCCGGTCACCGACGGCTCGGGCTTCATCCGTCCGCAGATGCGTCGCGCCTTCGCCCTCCTCAAAGAAGCCGGCTGGGAACTGCGCAAGGGTAAACTCGTGGATGCCGCCACGGGAAAGCCGATGGAGTTCGAACTCCTCCTCTATAGCCCGACGCAGGAGCGCGTCGCGATTCCTCTCAAACGGAATTTGGCGCGTATGGGCATCACGATGAATATCCGCGTCGTCGACGTGAGCCAGTTCACCAATCGCCTACGCTCTCGCGATTTCGATCTCATGTACCACGGCTACGACACCGCTTTCTATCCGGATAGTAACCTCAACCTTCGCTGGCATTCCGAATATATCGATTCCACCTACAACACCGCAGGGGTGCAGGATCCGGCCATCGACTACCTCATTGAGGGGATCCTCGCGCATCAGGAA
>JAEWSV010000377.1 GCA_023398155.1 Spirochaetota bacterium | reverse complement strand
CGGCGAGCCGGCCTCATCGAATCCACACGCGCCGCACCCGCCGCGGCCACGCCGCGGCGGTACCGTGAGCGCGGAGGCATCGATGAAACTCAAGGATTTCCTCGCTTCGTTTTCCCGCCTGATCGCGGCCTGCCCGGTTGAACCCTTGGACGAGGACGGCCGCTACGTCTTCCTGAGCGACCTGCACCTCGGCGACGGCGGGAAGCGCGACGACATGGAGCACAACCGAAAGCTCGTCGAAACGGCGCTGGAGACGTGGTACCTCCCCCGCGGCTACACCCTGGTCCTCAACGGGGACGTGGAGGACCTCAACAAGTTTTCGCTGGAGGCCGTCCGGTCCGCATGGGGACGCCTATTCGCAATCTTCGACTCATTCGCCGCCGCGGGTCGGCTCCGCAAGATCGTCGGAAACCACGACCTCGCCCTCCTCAAGGCTGCCGACTACCCCTACCCCCTCCTCCACGGCCTCACCCTCGAACGGGAAGGGAAACGCGTCTTCGTCTGCCACGGGCACCAGGCCTCCCGCTTTTTCGTGAAGTACGACTACCTCTCCGAATTCATCGTACGCTACCTCGCAAAACCCCTCCGCATCAAGAATTCCAGCATCTCGGGCGACTCCCGGCGCCGTTTCGCGCAGGAGCGGCGCCTCTACCGGGCCGCCCGCGCCCTCGGGTCGGTCGTCATCGCCGGCCACACGCACCGGCCCCTCTTCGAGTCGCTCTCCAAATACGACAGCCTCCGTTGGTCCATCGAGGAATTGCTGCGCGAGTACGCCCTCGCGGATACGGGCCGGCGGCGCCGCCTAGCCGAATTGGTCGGTATTTACCGCGGCGAGCTCGAGCGGCTTTCCCGCAAGGAACGCCGGAAGGACCGGTCGCGCAGCCTCTACGGCGAAGGGCCGCTCCTCGTCCCCTGCCTCTTCAACTCGGGCTGCGCCACCGGCAAGCACGGCTTCACGGTACTGGAGATCGATCGGTTATCCATCTCCCTCCAGCACTGGTCGGCCGACGCCCGCCCCTACCTCGCCCAGGAAGCCCTCTTCGTGGATCGCCTCGACGGGGGATTCGCGCGCTTCACGCTCAAGACGGACCACCTGGACCAGGTATTCGCCCGCATCGAACTACTCGGCGGAGCGCCGGGCGAGGACGCGGAGCCGGAGGTTCAGGAATCGGAACGGGTCGAACCGGCCTCGGCGTAAACCGCCAGCATGGTACGGAGATCCGCGGCCACGAGGCTCCGCCATTCGGCCGGTTCCAGGAGCTCGGCGCCCGGACCGAGCCAGCGGATGAGTTCCACGGCGATTTCTGGATAGGCCTCTCCGTAGACCATGACCGTCCGCCCGTCATCGCAAGGGACGAACTCGGCGGTCCCGTAGTACCAGTCGCTCTTCAATAGCTCGGCCTGGGCGGCGTTGAGGGCGACGCGTGAGGGATACCGCTCTTTCCAGCTCCGCATGGCGTCGCGCATCCACTTGCGGTCCAGGAGCTCCGCCACGTCGAAATCGTCGCGGGTGGGGTGCATGGAAACTCCCCGGCGGAGATCCGCGACCCGGTCCGCCCGCCAAAGCCGGACTTCTTCGCCGCGGCCGACCTTCCTGCCGGCGAGGTACCAACGGTCGCGGTCCCAGAGTATGGCGCAGGGCTCCACGTCCGCGAAGGTTCCTTCCTCGGCGGAACCGTAGCGCAGGCGGAGCCGGGAACGTTCGAGCAGGGCCCGGAGGAAGAGGCTCACGGCGGCGCCTTCGGCGGTCGCGGAGGCGGCGTCCCGCCGGTTTCCGTCGTCCGGTTCCCGGTGCAGCAGATCGGTCGGCACTTTCTCGAAACCGATGAACCGCGCGGCGCGGGCGGCGCGGTCGCGGACGGCGGACGGCAGCACCGCCATGAGCTTGCGCTCGGCGTTCTCCGCCTCCTCCGGGAAAGGCACCACCCGAAGGCGCTTGAGGAGCAGGAGGCCGAGCAGGAGGGTGGCGGCTTCCTCCATGCAAAGGGACACGGGCGGAAGGAAATAGCCATCCCTAAGCTTGAATCCGCCCGCCCGACCCATCTCGGCGGTCACCGGCACCCCCTGCAGGCCGAGGGATTCTATGTCGCGGTAGACCGTTCGGACGGAGACCTCGAATCGGCGCGCGAGCTCGGTCGCGGAGACCGGGCGGCCGTCGCGGAGGAGGAGGACCATGCCGAGGAGCCGTTCGATTCGATTCATGGTATTTCCGATAAAGTATGACATAGGATGACACATCGGGGAAGTAACCTCCATGCAGGACGGGATGCCGTCCCCAAGGAGGACATCGATGGACAAGAAAATCGCGTACCTGTACGCCTTCGACGGTTTGGCGGACTGGGAAATCGGCAATATCACCGCGGAGCTCGCTTCCGGGAGGTATTTGAACGGCGGAGCGGCGGCGATCGAACTCAGGACCTTCGGCAGGCGCCGCGGAGAGGTCGTGACGATGGGAGGCATCCGCGTCGCTGTCGAGCGGAGCATCGACGAGGTCCGGCGGGAAGACTCATGCCTCCTCATCCTCCCCGGCGGGGACTCGTGGACCAACTACCGCGAACACGACGGGATCGCCGCGCTCGCCGCGACCTTCCTTGACGCGGACATCCCCGTGGCCGCCATCTGCGGTGCCACGGTAGCCCTGGCCCGCGCGGGGCTCTTGGACGAACGGAGGCACACGAGCAACAACCTGGGCTTTCTCAAGGCGGTAGCGAGCGAATACCGCGGCGAGCGGCTCTACCGGGAAGAGGGCGCGGTCCGCGACGGCAAGCTCATCACCGCTTCCGGCCTCTTCCCCCTGGAATTCGCGCGCGAAATCCTGGCGATTACGGGCGCGATGCGGCAGGAGACGCTCGACGCCTGGTACGACCTGTTCCGGGAGCCGACGGGCGCCCATTACTTCGCGCTCGACGCGTCGCTCAACAAGGCAAGCGCCTGAAGGGGCGACCGTTGCGCGATCGGCGATCCTCGCCTAAACTGAAGCGGCGTAAGGAGCGCCGATGCCGCGACCCATACTCCGCGCGCGCGCGTCCGTGGAGCTCGAAAGCCCGCGGGTGAGCGGCGCATTGCTGACCGCCTACCGATCGATATCGCCTCTGTACCTACGCTTGGCGTTCAAGATACGCTCGATACGGCTCCTCCGCGCATCCGTCGCGGTGGAGGCCGCCCGGGACTTCCAGGAAGGCCGCAGCAGGCTCATCTTCGCCTTCCGCCATCCCTACGGCCACGAGCCCCAAGTCGTCGCCGCCGCGATAGCCCGTGCCGTCCCCGCGGCGGCCCGTTCCGCCGGCCGGCCGCTCCCGCGGCCTCTCCACGCCCACTTCATCCACGGCCACGAGGTCGCGCTTTGGAGCGGCGCCCTCGTACGTTGGGTCCTGCCGCGCGCGGGGGCTCTCCCGATCCATCACGTCAAGATGGACGCGGGCGGCATGGAACGCATACGAACCCATCTGCGGGACGGCGCCTTCCCCCTCGCGCTCGCCCCCGAAGGCCAGGTTTCCTATTCCAGTTCCACGGTGCCGCGCTTGGAGCGCGGCTTCGCTTCCCTCGCCTTCCGCTGCGCCGAAGATCTCGAGGCCGCCGGACGGCCCGAACGCGTCACGGTGTTGCCCCTCTCGGTGCACATGCGCTACGGGGCCGGCGCAGAGCGAGTCCTCGAAGGCTCCATCGCCAGGTTGGAACGGGAGTGCGGGATCGCCGGAAGGTCCGGAGAGGGCCCCCATGAGCGGCTCCGCGCCGTCGCCGCGGCCCTGGTCGCCCATGCCGAAGAATTCTACGCCGGGCTCGATCGGATCCCTCGCGCGGAGGGAGCCGGCTCCCTCAACGGACGGTGGGCGGCGGTGCTCGAAGCGGCCCTCACCGTCGGGGAAGGCGCCCTCGGATTGCCGTCGGACGGGGACCTGACGCGGCGGGTCTACCGCATCCGCCAAGCGGGCTGGGACCGGATCTACCGGGACGACCTCGGTTCGGGGGAGCGCGGAACGGCGCGTTCGCCCCTCTTCCGCGCGCTCGCGGACCGCGCCGCCGGCGAGGCCTGGTTCGCCATGCGGCACATGGAACTCGCGGACATCGGCGCTTACCTCGACTTCGATTCCCTCACGGACCACGAACCCCTCGACCTGCTCTTGGAGCGCGCCGTCAACTACTTGGACTTGACGTCCCGCCTCCGCGGGGGCAACATCACGGATCGGCTCACGCCCGCGCGGTCGGACGCGGTCATCGTGGCCGGCCGGCCGCTGGAACTGCGGGATCGCCTCGCCGACTATCGGGGCGGCCGTAAGACCGCCCTCGACGCGGCGACGGAAGACTTGGAAGCGCGGTACCTGGACTGCGTCGATCTTTTTCGCAAGGAGTACGCCGATGGCGAACGCTAAACTGCCCGTCCGGACGAAACTGGGCTTCGGAATCTGCGACCTCGGGGGCAACCTCTTCTTCACGGCCCTCGGCTTCTGGAGCCTCAACTACCTCACCGACGTGGTAGGACTCGGCGCGGCGCTCGCGGGGACCGCCATCATGATCGGCAAGATCTGGGACGCGGTCACCGACCCCATGATGGGCTTCATCTCCGACCGCACGCGGACCCGCTGGGGCCGCCGCAGGCCCTACCTGCTCTACGGTTCGGTGCCGCTCCTCTTCTCCATGTGGTTCTTCTTCACGAACCCGCACATCGCGAATCCGATCCTCCTCACGGTCTGGGCAACCTTCGCGCTCATGCTGCTCAACACCGCCTATACGGTGATCAACGTCCCCTACTCCGCGCTAACGCCCGAGCTCACCGACGACTACCACGAGCGGACGAGCCTCAACGGCTTCCGGTTCGGCTTCGCGGTCATCGGGACCATCCTCGGCGCGGCTGCCGTCCAGCCCATCGTCGGCCTCTTCCGCGACAAGAGCGCGGGTTTCTCCGCCATGGGCCTCATCCTCGGCACCCTCATGGCCGTAACGGCCCTGGCTACCTTCGCCTCGGTCCGCGAGAAGGACCACTCCAACACCGAGATACCCAAGGAGGGCTTCTTCGAGACTTTCTTGGTGGTCTTCAAGAACCGGCCCTACGTGATCGTGCTACTCACCTATGCGGTCAACCTGGTCGGCCTCCAGTTCCTCCAGGGCATCCTCGTCTACTACACCAAATACATCTACATGGACGAGGGACTCACCACCCTCGCCATGGTGCTCCTCCTGGTCGTGGCCATGGTCTGCATTCCCGTCTCCGTCCTCGTGTCCAAGAAGGTCGGCAAGAAGCTCACCTACCAAATTTCCTTCGCGGTCATCGCGAGCGCCTGCGCGGCCATCTACGCGCTCGGCCACGTGCTCGGCCCGAATTTCTTCCTGGCGATGATGGTCTACGCGGGCATCGGCATCGGTTTCGGCTACGTGGCGCCCTGGGCGATGGTCCCCGACACCATCGAATACGACGCGATCCATACCGGAAAACGCAAGGAAGGCGCGTTCTACGGCATGTGGACCTTCACCTCCAAGAGCGGCCAGGCCCTCGCCATCTTCCTCTCCGGCGTCGTCCTCCAGTGGGGCGGCTACGCGGCAGGCGCGGTCCAGAGCGAGAGCGCCAAGAACGCGATCCGCCTCCTCGTCGGCCCCATACCGGTCGTCGTCCTCATCGTCGCCATCGTCCTCATCCAGTTCTATCCATTAGACGAGAAGGCCTATACCGCGCTCATGGCGGAGCATGAGAAAAAGGCCGAGTAAGAGGGCGATCCGGAAAGAAAGGAGCCGGGGGTTGAGACTGCCCCGGGCTCCCTACTCCTTGTAAGTCAACGGACGCCGGCCTAAAATAACATAAGCATGGAAATTCCGACCAACTTACGCCGCGTCGTCATCCACCCGGGCGATCACTACGCGACAGGCGGCACCGAACTCATCTCGACCCTCCTTGGATCCTGCGTGGCGGCCTGCCTCTACGATCCGGTGGCGCGCGTCGCGGGCATGAACCACTTCCTGCTCGCGAACCGCCGTTACGCCAAGAATATGCCTATCAATATCACGGACGCGGGCCGCTACGGCGTGCATGCCATGGAATTGCTCATCAACGACATGTACCGCCTCGGGGCAGAAAAGAAGCGCATTCGGGCGAAAGCGTTCGGCGGAGGCGCCGTCTTCGAGGGCATATCATCCGATAACTTCCTCTGCGTCGGCGAGGTCAACGAGCGCTTCATCCGGGAGTTCCTCAAGACCGAGGGCATTCCCTTGGAGGCGGAGGACTTGGGGGGCCTGCAAGGCCGGGTCATCCGGTTCCGGACCGACACCTTCGCGGTGTACCGCAAGTACATCGTAAAGGGAGCCACGGAAAAGGTGGAAAAGAAGGAACGCGGCTACTGGGAAAAAGAGATCGCCGACCACGAAAACAGGGGAGAAAAGGTCTTCTTCTTCTCCTAACCGTTTTTTGATAACTTCCGTCTATTCCGCCGCTTTCATTTGTTACCTTGCGATAACCCGCGTGCCGGTGAATACTGATCCTTCTATGAAAACCGAGAAAGCCGCGGAAGCGGACGAGCGAGCGCGCATCATCAGGACCGCCTCCATCACCGCGCTCGTCGGCAATGCCGTCCTCGCGATCCTGAAGATCTCCGTCGGCCTTTTCGCCGGAAGCCTCGCGGTCATCGGCGACGGCATCGATTCTTCCGCCGACGCCGTGATAGCCGTCATGTCGCTCTTCGTGGCGCTCATCATCGCCCGTCCGGCCGACGCTGACCATCCTTGGGGCCACGGCCGCGCGGAGACGGTGGCCACGACCATCCTCGCCTTCCTCCTCTTCTTCGCGGGAGGGCAGCTCATCCTCCAAGCCGCTTCGACGCTCATTTCAGGAAAAAAGACGGCCGCGCCCGACCCGTCGGCCCTCGCGATCACGATCGTTTCCATCGTGGGGAAACTAGGCCTCGCGTGGAGCCAATACCTATTCGGAAAGAAGGCGGGTTCGGCGATGTTGATCGCCAACGGTAAAAATATGCGGGGCGACGTGGTCACATCCGTTGGAGTCCTCCTCGGACTCGCCCTCACCATCGGTTTCGATATTCCCGCGGCCGACGCGGTGATCGCCCTCTTGGTGGGCGCGTGGGTCCTCAAGACCGCCGTCGGCGTCTTCCTGGAAGCGAACTTGGAGCTCATGGACGGCAGTTCCGATACCGGCACCTACGCCGCGGTCTTCGATGCGGTGCGCTCCGTGAACGGCGCGGGCAACCCCCACCGGGCGCGGATGCGGCGCATCGCCGGAGCCTGGGACATCGATTTGGATATCGAGGTGAAACCGAACCTCTCCGTCGCCGCCGCCCACGACATCGCGGCAGCCGTGGAGGCGGCCATCAAGGCGCGGATAGAGAACGTCTACGATATCGTCGTGCACGTGGAACCGGAGGGTTCCGCCGCGAACCACGCAGAGGAACGGTACGGCCTGAGCGAAGGCTCCATGGGCGCCGAGGCTCGGACCAAATAGCCGATCACCGCTCGTCGAGCACCGCCGGGAAGGAAACGTCGCTCGGCAGCTTGGCGGAGAGGGCGAAGCGGTTGAAGCGGTCGACGAACCGCCGCATGAACCGGTCGATTTCCGCGTTCCGCTCCGCATCGCCGGGAAAGGCGACCACCACAGTCCAGTCGGCGGCCGACTCCGCGGCGATCAGGGTCCGGAGGACGGGAAACGCGTCCTCCTCGGACGAGGCACGCTCGTACGCCGCGAGCCCGCCCGCGCGGCGGCCTTTCCAGATGCGCGGATCGAGGTACAGGCCTTCGCGCGTCGCCCATACCGCCACCGGCTCGGAGAGGGAGGCCACCCGGTATTCGCCGTACAGGGCCGGGATCGCGTTCGCCCCGAAGCCGGGGATTCCCTTGACCGGCAGGGAGCCCCGGACCAGGAGCGCCCACTCCGTCGCCGCGGGAGCTGCTCCCGCGGACGCGCAGAGGCCGAGCAGGAGGCCGGCGGCCGCCGCCGAGACGATTCCCCTCCCCGCCCGCCCGCGCATCCCGATCACTCCACCGTCACGCTCTTGGCGAGGTTCCGGGGCTGGTCCACGTCCCTGCCGAGCTCCAAGGCGCAGAAATACGCGAACAGCTGGAGCGGCGGAACGAGGAGGAAGGGCTGGAAAAGCTCGTCGATCTTGGGGATGAAAACGACCTCGTCGGCCAGCTCCTCCACTTCGGCGTCGCCCTCCGAACAGAACGCGATGATGGGCCCTTTGCGCGCCTTTATCTCCTTCATGTTGGAAAGGACTTTTTCGCGCAGGGAATCGTCGGGGACGAGGAAGACGCTCGGGGTCTCCTCGTTGATGAGGGCGATGGGTCCGTGCTTGATCTCGCCGGAT
>JAEWSV010000316.1 GCA_023398155.1 Spirochaetota bacterium | reverse complement strand
CGGCGAGCGCAGCGGCGACAGCCAAGGAAAGATATAAACGACGCCCGCGTCGCGCACGGGCGAGCGGCGTCTTCAGTATGACCTTCACGAGTCCTCCAGACGGCGAACGGATGCTGAGTACCGATGTTCGGACCACGGGATCCGGCAGAACCGGCGACGCATATCAATATAGCGGGTCGCCGCGGTTTTTTCAGCGTCGGTCCGCATCCCAATCGCCCACGAAGAGTATTTCGCTCTCCAAGACGAGCCCCTTAGCCTCGCGTACCCGCAGCGCGACTTCTTCCACGAGGGCGCGGATATCGGCGGCCGCGGCGTTTCCCGTGTTGACGATTATATTGCCGTGCCAGTCCGCGACGCGGGCTCCTCCTATCTGCAGCCCGCGCAAGCCGAGTTCGTCAACGATCTTGCCGGTCGGCACGCCGAAGGCATAGTCGTTCTTGAACGCCGAGCCCGCGGACGGCAGGCGGTAATGTCCCTTGGCCGCGCGGTCCGCGCGGTACTTCTCCATTTCCGCGCGGAGCTCCTCCTCGCTCCGATCCTCCAGGCGGAAACGGGCCGCGACGATGAGGGCCGACCGAGATTGGAAGGGACTCCGCTTGTACGAGAAGTCCTCGGCCCGGAACGGGACGGTCACGAGGTTGAATGACTCGTCCAGGATCTCGGTCTCCAAGAGAACATCCGAGATCGACTTACCGTAACAGCGGGCGTTCATCCAAACCGCGCCGCCTACGGACCCCGGCATCCCCGCGAGGAACTCCAAGCCCCCGGCCGACCGGCCGGCGCACTCCTCCGCCGCGGCGTCCACCGATGTCCCCGCGGCCACGCGCACGGTCCGTTCCCCCGCCGGGCCGAAGGCGCAGCCGACCAAGCCGGTCGTATCGACCACCACCCCGCGGACGCCGCGGTCGGCGACGACCACGTTGGCTCCCCCGCCGAGGATGAAGGTCGGGATGCCCTCCGCGGCCGCAGCCCTGAGCACCTTCGCCATGGACTCCACCGCGGCCGGGCCCGAAGGCCGGAACCACGCGTCGGCCGGGCCGCCGACGCGGAAGGTGGTATGCGGGGCGAGCGGTTCGTCGAATCGCAGCTCGTCGCCGAATTCGTTCCCTATATTGATTTTTTCGAACAATTTACGTACGGTAACCATATCGTCCGTATTCTACCGCAGCGGCGGCTCCGTCGGATAGCCGCGGCGTAAACAGTGCCCCTTCGCCCAACGCGGGGCCGTCCTGGAGGACCAATGGCGCTTTCGCTCTACAATACCCTCAGCCGAGCCGTAGAACCCTTCGTACCCCTCGCCGAGGGCAGCGCCGGCTTCTACGGATGCGGTCCGACGGTCTACAACTACGCGCACATCGGCAACCTCCGGGCTTACGTGACCCACGATATCCTCGTGCGGACCCTACGCCGCGCCGGGATGAAGGTCACCCACGTCATGAACGTCACCGACGTCGGCCACCTCACGGGAGACGTCGACACCGGCGACGACAAGATGGTCAAGAGCGCGGAGGAACGCGGCAAGGGCGTCCTGGAAGTAGCGGCTTTCTATACCGACGCCTTCTTCAAGGATACCGCCGCCCTCAACATCCTCAGGCCCGATGTCGTCTGCAAAGCCACCGAGCACATCGCCGACATGATCGCCCTCATCGAGCGCATAGAAGCGAACGGCTATACGTACTCGGCCGGCGGCAACCTCTACTTCGACATCACGAAATTCCCCGCCTACGGCCGGCTCGCCCGGCTCAAGCTGGACGACCTCAAGGCCGGCGCCCGTATCGGCGTGGACGGGAACAAGCGCAATCCCCTGGACTTCGCCCTCTGGTTCACCAAGAGCAAGTTCGAGAACCAGGCCTTGACCTGGGACAGCCCCTGGGGCCGCGGCTACCCCGGCTGGCACATCGAATGCTCCGCCATGAGCATGCGCTACCTCGGCGAAACCTTCGACATCCATGCGGGCGGCATCGACCATATCCCCATCCACCACACGAACGAGATAGCCCAGAGCGAGGCCGCCACCGGCAAGCCGTGGGTGCGGTACTGGATCCACAACGAATTCCTCGTCATGGGTAAGGAAAAGATGTCCAAGTCGAAGGGCGGCTTCCTCACCCTCCAGACGCTCGTCGACGCGGGGTACCACCCTCTCGATTACCGGTACTTCCTCCTCGGGGGCCACTACCGCAGCCAGCTCCAGTTCTCGTACGATGGCTTGGACGGCTCTCGCAACGCCCGGAAGGCCCTCGCCGAGCGCATACGATTCCTCGCGGAGAAAGCCGGCGGAGTTCCCCGGGCGGCGCCCCTGGACCGCGCGTCGCTCTCCGAAAAGGGCCGCGCGTACCTGGACGCGTTCGACGCGGCCCTGGAAGAAGACCTTTCGACCCCGCGCGCGCTCGCCGAACTCTGGGGCATCGTGCGCGACGGCGACCTGGATGCCGCCGAGGCGCTCCGCCTGGCGTTCGACATGGACCGGGTCTTCGGCCTAAAGCTCGCCGAAGAGGCGGAAGCGGCGGGAGCCGCGAACGCCGGCGAGGACCCGGCGTTCGCGGCCGAAGTGGAGGCGCTCATCGCCGAGCGGGCGGAGGCCAAGAAGGCTCGGGATTTCGCCGCCGCGGACGCCGTGCGGAATGCCCTGAAAGACCGCGGCGTCATCTTGGCGGACGGGCCCGCGGGGACCACGTGGCGGCGGCAGTGAATATGGCCGTAGCGGCTGTAACGATCGGAGTCATGCTTTGTTTCTAGGCAATGGGGCACGGTCCCAAGCGGATTTCCGTCGTCTCTACGATTCCGCGTTCCCGATCCTTTTCAGGGTCGCATTCAGGATCGCGGGGACCGAGGAAGCCGCCGAGGATCTGTGCCAGGATGCGTTTTCGCGCCTCCATGAGAAGGGCATGAGTTTTCCGAACGCGGAGGAAGCGAAGTACTGGCTCATCCGGGTCGTGAAGAACGGCTCTTTGAATTACGCCAAGCGGAAGGAACGAGAGCGCAAGGCGTACCAGCGCGCCTTCCGGGAGGACCGGCGGGAGCAGGAAACCGGCGAGGGCGTCTTCCTTAAGGAAGAAACCCGCCTCGAGGTGAAAGCCGCCTTGGATTTGTTGCCGGAGAATTTGCGGACGGTGTTGATATTGAAGGAATACGGAGAACTGAACTATAAAGAAATCGGCCGTGCCCTCGGCATAAGCGAAGGCAACGTGAAAGTCCGGGTGTTCCGGGCGCGTGAAAGATTGGCCGCGTTGATCGGCAAGGACGGTACGCATGTGTCCTGATCGTCAACTGCTTTCCGTTTACCTGGACGGTGAACTCCCGTCCCCGTGGCGTGAGAAGCTGGAATCGCACCTCGCCTCCTGCCTCGATTGCGCGATGAGGCTCGACGTGTACCGAGAGGTCGGGGGACGGACCGACGCGGCCCTCGGATCGCCGTCGGTAGAACGCATGGAAGCGGCGAAGGCCCGCGTCTGGCGGAATATCGCCGGCCTTGACGGCCCGGTTCGGCGACCGGTTTCCAAGGGGTGGCGGCGCTCGCTCGTCCTGCCCTTGCCCGCGGCCATCGCCGCGGTCCTCGCGGTGGCCACCGCGGCGGCCTTCGTCGGCGGGCCGGTGGTCGCCGGCATCTCCAAGGACCGCGAAGTCGCCAGGATCGCCTCCGACGTCCAGGGCGCCATTCCCGTATCCGATATGGCAGGAGTTTTGAGCTACCTCGAGGCCCAGGACGCCTCGACGAACATCGTGATCATCCAGCTCCCCGAGAGCCAG
>JAEWSV010000272.1 GCA_023398155.1 Spirochaetota bacterium | reverse complement strand
CCTGGGCGACCGGCGGCTTCCGCCGATAACGGTCGTAGAGGAGACGTTCGTGTGCCGCGTGCTGGTCGATGAGGTAGAGCCGGTCTCCCCGCTCGGCCAGGAGGAAGAGTCCGAAGGCGGCGCCGATGTAGCGTACCGCCGGAGGCGCCGACGCGGAATCGTCGCTCGCGACCGCGGCGCGGGACGCGGCGTCGATCCGGCCGGGGAGCGGGGCGAAGGCCGGGGGCGAATCGAGGAGGGCTTCCATCGCGAGGCGCGATCCCCCCGGGGCCGTCATGCCGCGCTCCGCGTTCGCCGGATACGAGGGCTGCGCCGCTCCGGCGAAATGACCGCTCCCGTAGGGGCGCTCGGTATCCGCCGCGTGCGAGGACCGGTCGGGAATAGAGAAGAGCGCGGGGCTCTCCAGCTCCTGCCCGCCGCGTTCCGAGTCCGCGATTCCGCGGCGACGCAGGAAGTTCCGCAGGGCTTCGGTCGCCGCATGATGGATGGCGGCGGGGTCCCGGAAGCGGACTTCCCGCTTGGCGGGATGGATGTTGAAGTCCGCTAGGGCGGGATCGACGTCCACGTACACGGCCCCGATCGGATGGGTCCCGTTGGGAAACCAACCCTGGACTCCGAATTCGAGGGCCTGGATGAGCGAAAAATCTTGGATCCGCCTACCGTTGGCGATCACGTACTGGAGCCGTCGATCTCCGCGGAACAGTTCGCTTCCGCCGACTACGATGGACAGGGAAAAACCCGCGCCCGCGGCCGCGATCTCATGGACGAACGTAGCGTCCCGGTCGCCGAGGAAGGCGGCGACGAAGCGCTCTTTCCTGGTCGCTACCGGTGGAAGGAAGAGCTTGAGCTCGCCGTCCTGCACGAAGCGGAAGCCTATTTCCGGAAAGGCGAGGGCCTTATCGACGAGGGCCTGCCGACAGAGCGTACCTTCGGCCGCGTCCTTCTTGAGGAACTTCTTGCGCGCGGGAACGGCGTCGAAGAGGCCCAGGGCGCGGACCGTAGTCCCGCGTGTGCGGTGGACCTGCTCTATTCGCGGGGCGGCCGCGCCTGAGGCTCCGGGGCCGACGGCGAGTTTCCAGGCTTCCCTGCCGTCCCGGCTCGTGAGGATCTCCAGCCGCGCTACTGCGGAGACGGCTGAGAGGGCTTCCCCGCGGAATCCGAGGGTTTCTGCGGTTTGCAGATCCTCTTCGGTCCTGATCTTGCTAGTCGCGTGCGCTAGCCAGCAGAGCTCCAGGTCTTCCCGCGACATGCCGTAGCCGTCGTCGACGACTTCGGCGCTCCGCGCACCGCCGCCCGTGACGGCGACTTCCACGAGGGAAGCCCCCGCGTCTATCGCGTTGTCCACGAGCTCGCGCACGAGGGCCGCGGGACGGTCCACCACCTCCCCGGCCGCTATCTTGCGCGCGACCTCGGGCGGGAGGACCCGTACGCCGTCCGGTCCGGGCGTGTGCATCGGCGTCCTATTCCTCGTCAGCGAAGAGGTCGAGCTCCGGCTTCTCGTCGCGCGGCGCGTCGGCGCCGTTCATGAGGAGCTGGATCTTTCCCTCGATCTTGTCGAGATCCTTCTCCAAGGTCCGCGCGAGCTTGATGCCTTCCTCGAAGGCCGCGAGCGCGTCGTCGAGCGGCAGGTCGCTCTTCCGGATGCGCTCGCCGAGTTCCTCGAGCCGGGAAAGGCGTTCCTCGAAATTCTTCATGCTTCCTCCTGGGAGAGGACCTCTTCGGTCCGCGCGACGATTCTTCCTTTGAGCGGCCTGATGGAGAGCCGGGAACCGAGGGCTACGGCCGCCGCGTCGCGCACGACCTTTCCGTCCTTCTCGTGGACGACCACGGAGTAACCGCGGGCGAGTATGTCTTGGGGATCGGCCGCTTCCAAGGCCACGCGGGCGAGCTCAACCCGCCGCCGGACGTCGCCCACGCGGTCCGCGAGGGAATCGAGGAGCGCTTCCTTGGCGTCGTCGAAGCGGGCGAGCCGCGGCTGGAGGATGGTCCTGAAGCGGAACTCGAGGTCTTCCGGGGCGAAGGGTGCGGCGAGGAGCCTGGCCCGCTCCAACCGGGATTCGACGGCGCGATGGAATTCGAGGGCGAGACCGCGCACGCGGTCGGCGGCTTCCGCGCGGCTTCCGCTCACGAGCTCCGCCGCTGCGGACGGCGTGGGCGCGCGGAGGTCCGCGGCGAAGTCGGAGAGGGCCCAATCGATCTCATGGCCTACCGCGCTCACCACGGGAATGCGGGAAGCGGCGACCGCCCGAACCACGACCTCCTCCGAGAAGGGGAGCAGGTCTTCCAAGGAACCTCCGCCGCGACCGACGATGAGTACGTCGGCGAGGGCCCACTCGTTCGCCTGTTCGATCCTGGCGGCGATGATCGCCGCGGCCTCCGTTCCCTGCACGGGAGCGGGCAGGACGACCACGTCCACTCCGGGCGCGCGCCGCCTGAGTATCTGGAGGATGTCGCGGAGGGCCGCGCCGGTAGGGCTCGTCACTACGCCGATCCGATCGGGATAGCCGGGTATGGGCTTCTTGCGCGCTTCGTCGAAGAGTCCTTCGGCGGCGAGGCGGCGTTTCCGTTCTTCCAGGAGCGCTAGGAGGTCGCCGACGCCGGCGCGTTCCATCGACTCGCAAACGACTTGGTAGGTGCCGCGGAGGGCGTAGACGGATAGGCTGCCCCGCACGCGCACGAGCATACCGTCCGCGGGAGCGAAGGAGAGGCCGCGGAAGCGGTTCTTGAACATCACCGCGGATATGGCCGCGCCCGAGTCTTTCAGGGTGAAGTAGAGGTGGCCGGTGCTGGAAGGCCGGCAGTTAGAGATTTCCCCCTCCACGGCCACGCTGCCGAAGGTCTGCTCCAGGCACGCGCGGATGAGCTCCGTGAGCTGCGATACGGTGAAGCGGTTTTCCTCGGCCATGGCGCGAGTATATTCGAGGTCTCGTCCGTGCGCAACGCTATTCCCACATCGACGCCGTGCCGATACTATTCCCAGACATGAACGCCATCGCAGTCCTTTTCGCGGGCAGGCTCGCTCCTGCCGCGTTCGAGAACCTCCCCCCCGGCCGCGACGCGCTCTCCCTCGCCGTGGAACGCGCCCTATCCTTTCCGAACGTGGGCGAAGTCGTGCTCCTAACGGACGAAGCCTTCGTTGCTCCCCCATCCCTGCCTCACGCCAGGATCGTTCGTTCTCCCCGCTGGGGAAAACGGAGCCTCCTTGACGCCCTGGCCAAGCTCGCGGAGGGCACGGAACTCGTGTATTTCGCCTGGGCGGACACGCCGCTCCTGGACGCGGATTTAGCGGGCGCGATCAGGGAC